>NZ_CALKQY010000026.1:0-6187 GCF_937990675.1 Hoylesella shahii
GCCTCAAACTTTGAAGCCTACCGACGGCATACACGTTACACTCGATGAGCAGGCTAAAGGTTTAGACGAGGTGGTGGTTATAGGTTATGGCACTAAAAAGAAAGCCAACCTCATTGGAGCTGTTAGCACCGTGGGCGCAGAAGAACTAAAAGACCGCCCAGCTACAAACCTTGGACAGATGTTACAAGGGCAAGTGCCTAACCTAAACATCAGTTTTAACACTGGTACGCCCGGCGAAGCTGCTACGCTGAACATACGCGGTAAAACCTCTATCACCAACTCGGGAGCGCCATTGGTGCTAATTGATGGCGTGGAAGGTAGCATAGACCGTATCAACCCCAACGACATTGAGAGTGTTTCTGTGCTTAAAGACGCTGCCTCGGCCGCCATCTATGGTGCGCGTGCAGGCTTCGGTGTGGTGCTTATCACCACCAAAAACAACAAAGACGGGCAGGCACACATTACCTATAACGGACGTTTCAGCTTCTCGGCACCCACAACCAAAACCGACTTCATGACGGTGGGCTATGACGTTGCCCGACTAGTAGACGAATTTAACACGGCTACAACGGGTAGCAGCTACTCTGAACTGAACGCCGATGACTACAAAATATTGGAAGAACGTCGATACGACGTGACAGAAAATCCTGCAAGGCCATGGGCGGTTGTTAGTCAGAACGACGGACTATACCATTATTATGGAAACTTCGACTGGTATAATTATATCTTCAACTTTGCTCAACCCACGTGGAATCACAACCTTAGCGTGAACGGAGGAACAGAAAAGATGAACTACATGATTAGCGGAGGCATGAACGACCACGACGGACTATACGCCCTCAGCACAGACAAATACTCCACTCGCACACTCATGGCTAAGTTTAATGCCGAAGTGACACCCTGGCTAAGGGTGTTTAGCACCGCTTCGCTTTTTAAATCTAAATATAAACAGGCTGGATACGACTACGAAGACGGTGGCAATGTGGCCAACCTTGCATTCCATGCCATGCCTTGGATAGTACCTGTTAACCCCGACGGAACAAATGTTTATATCCTTCCTAATAGCAACAACAAACCCGCCGACGGCTTTGCTGCCATGCTGCGAACAGGCAATGGCTTTACACAAGTGGGCAAAACCGAACAAACCTACGCCATAGGAGCAGTGCTCAAATTGATGGAAGGACTGGAGTTTACAGGAAAAATCACCTACCGCAACTATGCCAAAGAGAAACTAGCACGCTCGGCAAGCTTTGTATATGCACGCAAACCCGGACAGGTGCTCACTGCAAACGGATGGCCCTTTAACAACAGATTGAAAGACGGACGCGACACTTACGAAAACTATGTGTACGACTTTTATGCTAATTTCCATCGCACTTTTGCCAATGTTCACAACGTTAGTGCCGTGGTAGGAACCAACTACGAGAGGGGACATTATAAGTTTGTTGAACCATCTGGACGCGACCTTACATCCGAAGTGCTGAACGACTTGTCGCTCTCTACTGGCGATAAGAGCGTGAAATCGTCGCAAAACGAATTTGCATTGATGGGTTATTTCGCACGCCTTAGCTACGACTACGCAGGCAAATATCTCGTTGAAGCCAACATGCGTTACGACGGAACATCACGCTTCCCGCGCAATCACCGCTGGGGATTTTTCCCTTCTCTTGCACTGGGATGGCGCATTAGCGAGGAAGCTTTCTTCGAACCTGTTCGCCCAACAATAAGCAACCTGAAGCTACGCGCTTCGGTTGGCTCGCTTGGAAACCAAATAACAGACAATTCGGCAAAGTTTAATAACAACACCTTCTACCCCTATATGAGGCTCATCACGCTGAAACCCACCACCAACCTAAACTATATCTTCGACAATGCACAAGCCGTTTACGCATCGCTTGGCGATCCTACATCGGGTTCGTTGACGTGGGAAACCATCGTAACGCAAAACGTTGGACTCGACGTTGGGCTTTTTAACAACCGCCTTTCGCTTGCACTCGACGTTTATAGCCGTACAACCAAAGACATGTTGGCCGCAGCGAGAGCACTCCCTGCCGTATATGGCTACAATGCGCCATACGAAAACAACGGCGAACTGCGCACTAACGGATTTGAATTGGTGGTGGGATGGAACGACAAGTTCAACCTTGCAGGCAAGCCCTTCTATTATGGTGTGAACCTAACGCTGGCCGACAGCAAGACGAAAATAACCAAATTCAAGGGCAACGAGTCGAAAGTGCTTGGCCAAGACTATGAAGGAATGGAATGGGGAGAGATTTGGGGATACCGCATTAAGGGCATCTACCAAAGCGATCAAGAGGCTATCGACCGCGGCGTAGACCAATCTTTCCTTGGTACGAGGTTCACCGACAAGGCTGGCGACCTCATCTTCGACGATGTTGACGGCAGCACGAAGATTGACCAAGGCAAAGGAACACTCGACGATCATGGCGACTTAGTACGCATAGGTAATTCAACTCCACGCTACCACTACGGCATTACGGTTAACATGGCATGGATGGGGTTCGACTTTTCAATGTTCTGGCAAGGTATTGGCAAGCAAAACATATACCCTGGCGGCAACAACATGATGTTCTGGGGGCCGTATGCACGCGCTTACAGCTCATTTATCCCCAAGGATTTTCCTGCTAAGGTATGGTCGGAAAACAATCGCGACGCATATTTCCCACGACCAGTGGCCGACCTAGCACGCAGCTACGCCATGAGCAGACCCAACGACAGGTATTTACAAAACTTGGCCTATTGCCGACTAAAAAACCTAACACTGGGTTACACACTGCCTAAATCGCTCACAAAGAAAGCCTATCTAGAAAAGGTTAGGTTGTACTTCAGTGGCGAAAACCTCTTCATTACCAGTAAACTAAAGAGCGATTACATAGACCCCGAACAAATGATGCACGACACCAACGGGCGGGTTTATCCCTTCTCGAAGACCTTCTCATTTGGACTCGACGTTTCATTCTAAGCGAAAACAATCATGAAAAAAATATTATTAGTCCAATGCCTGACTTCAGTAGCATTGCTTACTGGCTGCAACTTAGACCTTGAACCACTCGACAAGCTAGCAGACCAGAACTATTATAACAACCGAAAAGAACTGGAAGTGTTTACAAATGGCTTCTATGCCGACTTCCCTACGGCCGAAAACCTATACTCGGAAACGGCCGACATCATCGTGCCAACAACCCTTTCTACCGAAGTAATGGGCACAAGAACAGTGCCACAGAGCGGCGGAGGATGGAGTTGGGGACAGCTTTCTAACATCAACACCTTTCTTAAAGACTGCTCGCGATGCAACGACGAGGCTGCAAGAAAAGAGTTTGAGGCCGTGGCTAGGTTCTTTAGAGCCTACTTCTATTATAATAAGGTGAAACGCTTTGGAGAGGTACCTTGGTTCGACGAGCCACTCTCTTCTACCAACGACAGGCTCTACGCGCCTCGAACACCACGAAACGAACTGATAACAAACATCCTCGCCGACCTTGATTATGCAATCAACAACCTGCCTTCGGCCAAAAATCTATATCGCGTAACCAAATGGACTGCCATGGCTTTGAAGTCGAGAGTGTGCCTTTACGAAGGTACTTGGCGAAAATATCACGCCATGGAGGGCTACGAAACCTACTTGAGAGCGGCTGCCGAAGCTTCCGAAATGTTTATCGACAACAGTCCGTATACCATCTATAGCGCTGGCGAACAACCTTATCGCGACCTCTTTGCCGCCGACAAAGCTAAAGCAGAAGAGGTGATTTTGGCTAGAAATTATTACAGCGCGCTGAGCATTGTGCACTCGGCCAATCTCTATTTCTTAAGCGGTGGCGCGTCGCCAGGCATGAACAAGAAGGTGGTGAACAGCTATCTGATGAAAGATGGAACGCGTTTTACCGACCTACCCAACTATAACAGCATACAATATTATGACGAGATGCAGAACCGAGACCCACGTTTGGCACAAACAATCGTTACGCCAGGCTACAAACGAATTGGAGAAAGTACCGTTACAAACGTTAACTTTGGTGCCACAACAACGGGATACCAAATTATTAAATGGGTTTCGACCACTGCATCAGATGGTTATAACAAGTCGCAAAACGACATCCCACTGTTCAGAACGGCCGAGGTGATGCTCAATTTTGCTGAAGCAAAAGCCGAACTCGGTACACTAACACAGGCCGACTTAGATAAATCGGTGAAGAAATTAAGAGACAGGGTGGGCATGCCCAATATCAATTTGGCCTCAGCCAACAGCAATCCCGACCCCTATCTAGAAGCCGACGAAACGGGTTATCCCAATGTTAGCGGAGCAAACAAAGGCGTTATCCTTGAAATTAGGCGAGAACGAACCATCGAACTCGTGGCCGAGGGCTTGCGCTACGACGACCTTATGCGTTGGAAAGCAGGCAAAACATTCGAGAAACAGTTTAAGGGAATGTTCATCCCCGCATTGGATCCGAACAAACATTTTGTGATTTGCGACCTCAACGGCAACGGACAGGCCGATGCACAAGACGTTTGCGTGTACGAAGGAGACCTTAATAACGTGAAGACTTATAGCGAGGTGGCCAACATTACACAATTCTTAAAGCTGGGTGTTAACCTCCAATTGGCCAATGGAAACAACGGTGGAAACATCATTGTGCACGACATTGCCAACAAACAACGCTCGTGGAACGAAACACGCGACTACCTTTACCCCATCCCTCAAGACCAAATCACCATCTACGGAGGCGTTATTAAACAAAATCCTGAATGGTAAACACTAGACTAAGGGGAGCGAAACACAATCGTATTTCGCTCCCCTGACAATCGTTTTTTAAGCTTTAGTCCTAATGCATCAATGGGTTTTACCACACGCAGCATGGTTCGCAACACGTTAATGCATTAATCCGTAAACTAAATCCCGCATTTATGAAACCCCTATTAAGTACCCTTATCACCGCCACCGCATTATTTATGGCTTCGCTTCCCTTAATGGGATGTGGCGGAAAAGATAGTCCAGGAAATATTCCCGACTACAATCCACCAGCAGAAAAAAAAGACTTTAAATATCTAAAAGCCGACACCTGCTTGCGAATAATGACCTATAACTGCTTTTATTGCAAAAGTAATACAGACAACAAGGCTTTCTCTGATGAGCATACAGCTAACTTTGCTAAAGTGATTAAAGCCCTTAATCCCGATGTTGTGGTAATACAAGAGCTTGACAGTGGTACAACCGAACGAGCAAAAAGATACTTACTCGACGATATTAGGAGCGCTACCACGCTTGATTATGACCTCTTTTTTGGTTCGGCTGCTAGTTATTCGAATGGAAAAATTGGACCAGGCGTGTTGTTTAAACGCTCTTTAAAGCCCAGTTATATCAAAAAAATAGCCTTGCCTGGTAAGGAAAAACGGGCGCTGATGGTGCTTTCTTTCCCTCATTTCACCCTTTTTGGTACACATCTCGACCTAGACGACACTGCCCGAAAAGCAAGTGCAGAGATTGTTAACCACGAACTTTCAACCCTTACAACAACACCAGTGTTCTTTGCAGGCGACCTTAACGACGCTCCTAACTGGCAAACAGAAAAATCGGCTTTCCCTATTTTAAGCAAGGTTTTCGATATCATCAGTGCACAAGATGGCTCACTTCCCGACCAACCTAACACCACCATCGACCACATTTTGCTTGACAAAGACCATAAAAAGATGGTGCAGATAAGCAAAACTGCTGTGGTGAAACAGCTCAACATTGACGGACAGGTGATTGAAACAAATACTATAAGCGACCATTACCCCGTTTTTGTGGATATTAAATTGAAGTAACAAGACTGTGCTTAGTAAATTCTTTGCCTCCCTTTGGGCATAGCCGTCCTTAGCTTTTGGCATGGATTGCTGGATGCGCATGCGAAAACGTTTACGCGTTAAAGGCATAACGCAAACTTGTTTAAGATAACTAACACCGTTATTCACAAAAAGAGAACCGAAAAAAGGCAACTAACAACAGCAACATAAAAACATATCAACCCATAAACTCGTAACAATATGCCACACAAACTCAGCCAACTACGCCCTCGACACTTCCTCCTTATCGTTCTCTTGCTACTGGCGGGCAATACTTTAGTGGCCAAAGAGCAAGCCACTGAGTTTGGGGGCGTGCGGCAATTGGTGGCTCGTCGCTTTCCGT
>NZ_CALKQY010000027.1:0-54663 GCF_937990675.1 Hoylesella shahii
GCCCATACGGCTCGACATTTGGGAGCTTTTGCGCGCAAAGCACATCAAGTACTCTTCCAAAAACGCTTTTCAAGAAAAGAATCTGGCATTTGACAGTCTCCAGAGATTCCTAAGAGGGAATTAACTGAATTACCCTACTTATGGTTTACGGCTGGGATAGTAGTTGTTATTGAGACCCTCATTGTTATTCCCTTCGCCACACTTTTCTCCTCCCCAACAGAAGGAGTTGCAGATGTTTGGCTTTGTATTGGCGCCATCTTTATTGGTCCAGTGATAGAGGAAACAATGTTTAGAGGGGTGCTTCTTCGTGGATTGCTTACGCGATACAGTGCTACAAGCCGTTTGTAGTGCCACTACAAGAGACTAGTAGCGTGGCGATGTTATTTTGTTGTCAAATTTAAAAAGGCGTCAACGCTGTTGTAAAACTATCTATTTACATTCTGTTGTGCTTTATTGCGATAGGCGATGGCCTAGTAATGGCTGAGACTTGCAATAAAACAAGCAAGTCTATAACGGGTGCAGGCAATCGCGGTTATTGATAAACGGCATTCATATTATATGTATGGCCCTCACACAATATTAATAAACGGCCATCCTTGTATAAAGAAAGTTTAGGGTGTTAATCCTTTTTTGCGCCCCTTCCTTCCATTCTAAAGCGTTTAGGCGACTTGCCAGCGTGTTGCTTAAAGTATTTTCCGAAGAACGATTGGTTGGGGAAACCCAGTGTAGCCACAATCTCTTTGATGCTTTGATCGCTGTAAAGCAGCAGTTGGCGTGCATCGCTCATCACGATGTCGTTAATCCATTGCAGGGCCGTTTTACCCGTTTTCTCCTTCACCACCACTGATAAATAGCTGGGTGTAACGCAAAGCAGGTTGGCATAGTAAGCCACTTCGCGGTGCTTACGATAATTGTTATACACCTCCACAATGAAATTTTGTCCTAATTTATCGGTAACGTTCCACGTTCCCACCTGTAAATGGTGGCTCATCATGTAGCAATTCACGATTTCATAGATAAGCGTTCGGCCCATCGAAGCCAGCAGTTCGGTAATCACTTGCGGGTTGGGCGAGTTGGCATAGTGTTCGTTTTCGTGGCTTTCGCGTGCCATCAAGGTTTGCATTTGGGTTAGAATGCGGTCGTATTGGCTAACCGATAGCGAGAGGAAAGGGTGCTCGCTAAAATACAAACCTGTGGTGATGTCCATCGTTTTGTTTACAATAGACATAATAAAATCGTAATCCACAAAGAATACAATTCCCTGTAAGTCGTTGCTAACGTTATTGATTTGTGCATAAATAGCAGGTGGCACGAACAGCGTGTCGCCCTTATTAATATGGTAGGGTTTGTTGTCTATGCTCACACTTATGCTGCCTTGAGTGCACAACACCAAGGCAAATGTGCGGTGAATGGATATCAGTCGACGGTCTAATTCAGTGCCAATGTCTGTAGCTTGGAAGCTTCTTAAGCTGAAGGGGAGTTGCAATCGTTGTTCCATATTTATGCTTTAATTCATTGCAAATGTACAAAATAATTTGTAGAATATTGCGTAAATGTGCTTAAAAATTAGTGTTAATATATAATATAGAACATATTTGAGCCAATTTTGGCCTTGTACGAGTCCTTTTATATTCTTAATTTTGCATCGTCACACATAAACAATAGGTTTTTAACACCTTGATAACCGATTTTAGGTATAAAAGGGTTAGACGTTTATCATATAAGAAATGAGTAAAGTAAGGAAATATGACAAAGATTAAATTCATGGCCATTGCAACACTTGCTGTGGTGTTGAGCGGTTGCAACAGTAAGAAAGAAGACCACACTGTTGCTCCCGTTAAGGTGAAAACGATTGCTGTACAATCAGGAAGTGTTGATGGAAAACGCACCTATGTGGGTGTTATTCAGGAGAGTTATGGTTCAACGCTTAGTTTTGCAACGCTGGGAACAGTGTCTCAGGTGTTGGTAGACGAAGGCCAAGCTGTGCGTAAAGGGCAATTGTTGGCTGTGATAGATAAAACTTCTGCGCAAAGCGCGCACGACATGGCTATGAGTACTTTGTCGCAAGCTCGCGATGCTTTTAAGCGTTTAGAACAATTATATAAGAAGGGTAGTTTGCCCGAAATTCGTTTCGTAGATGTGCAAACGAAGCTGGCCGAAGCCGAAGCGGCCGAGCGCATTGCACGCAAAACACTTCAAAATTGCGAGTTGCGTGCGCCTTTTGATGGCTTTATTTCGCAACGAATGGTAGATACGGGCAACAACATGGCGCCTGGAATAGGTTGCTTTAAATTGGTGAAGCTCGACCGTGTGGATATGAAAATTGCCGTTCCCGAAAACGAAATATCGGGCATTGCCAAAGGGCAGTTGGTGCCTTTCACTGTTTCGGCGCTCGATGGAAAGGCTTTCGAGGGTAAGGTTACCGAGAAAGGCATTCAGGCCAACTTGCTTAGTCACACCTACGATGTTATTGTTAGTCTGCCCAATCCTGGCCATCAGCTATTGCCTGGCATGGTGTGCAGCGCGCAATTGGCCAGTACGGGTGCAGCAAAAGGTATCGTTGTGCCGCAAGAAGCAGTGCTGATAGATGGTTCAAAACCTTATGTTTGGGTCGAAGAAAACGGCGTTGCGCATCGTAGAGACATCACGCAGAGTGGTGTATGTCAAAGCGGCGTGGTGGTTAGTAGTGGCTTGTCGCAAGGTGATAAGGTTATTGTTAACGGTCAAAACAAGGTGAGCGAAGGAGTGAAAGTGATTTAAAAAGCCTCACCCCCAGCCCCTCTCCAAGGGGAGAGGGGAGTGATATGCTTAGTGAACTTAAAGGCTTATAAAGGTGAAAAGGTGAAAAGGTGAAAAAGTGAAAAGGTGAAAAAATGGCTGCGCACCTGTCTTGTTAGCTCGTTAACTTGTCGCCTTGTTAACTCATCAACTGGTAAACTGGCAAACTTGTCAACTCGTCAACTTGTCAACTTGTCAACTGGTTAACTCGTCAACTGGTTAACCCGTCCACCCGTTCACTCACAAACACAATATATAAACACACGGATTTATGTCTAAACGCAAAAGAAATATCATAGAAAGTGTGATGCATTACAACAGCATCATGCTCTTGTTGATGGTGGTACTCATCGGTTTCGGTGTGTTCGCACTCATCAATATGCCCAAAAACGAGTTCCCCTCGTTCACCATTCGACAAGGAGTTGTGGCCGCTGTTTATCCTGGTGCCACCTCTGCCGAAGTGGAAGAACAGGTAACAAAACCGCTGGAAACATTCCTCTGGGGATTTAAAGAGATAAAGAAAGAGAAAACTCGCTCGCAAACAAAAGATGGTATTACCTATGTTTTTGTTGAGCTAAACGATGACGTTACAAACAAAGACGAGTTTTGGAGCAAGTTTAAAATTAAGCTACAACAGTTTAAAGTGACGCTTCCGCAAGGCGTTTTGGCGCTTATTGCTAACGACGACTTTGGCGATACCTCGGCTATGCTCATCACACTTGAGAGCAAAACAAAGACTTATCGCGAACTGCACGAGTATATGAACGCACTGAAAGACCGACTGCGCACTATTCCCGAACTGGCTAACTTGCGCGTGAGCGGCGAACAGGGCGAAGAAATCGGCGTGTATATCGATCGCGCTAAACTCTCGGATTATGGCATAAACTCGGTTACACTCTTATCAAACCTCTCGTCGCAGGGTATGACTTTGATGAGCGGAAAGGTGAACGACGGACAAACAACGCGCCCCATACACCTACGTTCGCAAATGAATAGCGAGAACGATGTGGCTAATCGCATTGTGTATAGCGACCCACGTGGAAACGTTATTAGGCTGAGAGACATCGCTACCATCAAACGCGAATATCCCGATGCCGACAAATATGTGAAGAACAATGGACAAAAGTGCCTCGTTCTCTCAATCGAAATGAACGAGGGAAGCAATATTGTGCAGTTTGGTGATAAGGTTAAGAACATCTTGGCCGACTTCCAAGCCACCCTGCCACAAGATGTAAGCACTTATACTATTACAGACCAAAGCGAGGTGGTGAACACTTCGGTGATGGACTTCTTAAAAGAATTGCTTATTGCCATTGCATCGGTGGTGGTGGTTATCATGCTTTTGCTGCCCATGCGCGTGGCAAGTGTGGCCGCTAGCACCATTCCTATCACCATCTTTATCACCCTCGGACTGTTCTATGCCTTTGGTATCGAACTCAACACCGTGACTTTGGCATCGCTAATCGTGGCCTTGGGTATGATTGTAGACAACTCTATCGTTATCATCGACTCGTATATCGAGAAGATAGACGAGGGCATGAGCCGCTGGCATGCAGCCACCTATTCGGCCAACGAGTTCTTCTCTTCTATCTTTAGTGCTACACTGGCTATCTCTATCACCTTCTTCCCGCTGCTGCTTACGATGAAGGGAATGATGAAAGACTTTGTTAAGTGGTTCCCACTTGGCATCAGCGTGGTGCTTGGTGCATCGCTCTTGGTGGCCGTTTTGGTGGTGCCTTGGATGCAATACACCTTTATACGTAAGGGACTGAAGAAAGATGACAACGACAATAGCAAACAAAAACGTTCGTTCCTCGACATCATACAAGCCTATTACGACCGACTCATTGAGCGTTGTTTCGCTCATCCCTTTGTTACATTGGCTGTGGGAGTGCTCTCTGTGGTGGTGGGTGGACTGCTGTTTGCCAGCATGCCACAGAAGCTAATGCCTCGTGCAGAGCGCAATCAGTTTGCTGTTGAGATTTATCTTCCACAAGGCACAAGCATCGAACGCACTGCAAACGTGGCCGATAGCTTGCGCAATATGATGATAAAAGACGAGAGAATACGTAACATCTCTACGTTCTACGGCATGTCGTCGCCACGTTTCCAAACGTCCTATGCACCGCAATTGGGCGGCACAAACTATGCCCAGTTTATCGTTAATACAGATAACGACGCGGCTACAGTGGCTCTGGTAGATAGCTTCACCAATCGTTATACCGACTATTTTGCCGATGCACAAGTGCGAATTAAGCAGCTTGATTATAGCGATGCTAGCTCACCTATTGAGATAAGGTTTAGCGGTAACAACCTCGAAGCCATTCAACAGGTGGTAGACAGCGCCACAATGCGCATGCGAAACATGCCCGAACTGCTGCTGGTACGCAACAACTTTGATGGTAGCACATCGGGCTTGGCTGTGCAAATAGACGATTACGAGGCTTCAAGACTGGGCATCAGCAAGAGTCTTCTGTCGGTAAACCTCGCCACTCGCTTCGGCGATGGTGTGCCTCTAACCACCATCTGGGAGGGCGATTACCCCGTAACGGTGAAGCTAAAGGATAACCATGCTGGGCATCAAACACCCGAAGACCTTGAGAATGCCACCATTAGCGGACTGCTTCCTGGGGTGCATGTGCCACTAAGACAGGTGGCTAAGGTATCGCCCGACTGGACTTACACCTCTATTCACCACCGCAATGGCGTGCGAACCATGTCGGTTCTAGCCGATGCTAAACGCGGATTAAATCTTAACGAGGTTACCGATAAGGTGATAACCGAGATGAATAAGATTGAACTTCCTCAAGGAGTAACCATGACTGTGGGCGGACAAAGGGAGAAAGACCTAGAAACGCAACCGCAAATTTATAGCGGATTGGCCATTTCTATCGTTATCATCTTCGCCATCTTGCTGTTCCATTTCAAGGATATTCGCATGTCGGTGCTCATTATGTTGGCTCTGTTGTTCTCGCTGTTGGGCGCTGCCACGGGCGTGCTTGTCATGGGACAAGAGGTGGGTATCACTGGTATTCTGGGTATTATCTCGCTCATGGGTATCATTGTGCGTAATGGTATCATCATGGTTGACTATGCCGAAGAACTGCGCGTGCACCACAGACTGTCCGCAAAACGGGCTGCCCTGCAAGCTGCACAGCGACGTATGCGCCCCATCTTCCTTACTAGTGCGGCCGCTTCTATGGGTGTTATCCCCATGGTTATTGCCAATACGCCACTCTGGGGCCCAATGGGTGTGGTGGTTTGCTTCGGTACTATTGTGTCGTTGTTCTTCATCGTCACCATGATTCCTATTGGCTACTGGATGATTTTCAGAATCCAAGACCGCAAAAGAACGCTGAAGATGGTGGCACACACCAAGTAGTAAGTAGTAATGGAGAAAGGAGGAACTAAAAAGTTATGGAGTTAACTCCTAAACTCCTCAACTTCATACCCCCAAACGCCCCACAACTCAAAAACTCATGAACTCAAAAACTCATGAACTTAAATAAAAAAACTCATGAACATCAAAAAACTTCACCTGCTCTTGGCGCTGTGCTTGCCACTCGCTGCCAATGCGCAAACAACATATTCGCTAGAACAATGCAAAACGTTGGCCAAAGAAAACAACGTGAAACTGAAACGAGCACGACTGGAAATTGCCGCTGCCAAAGAGCAACAAAAAGAGGCTAGAGCAAAATATCTGCCACAAGTAATGGCCAACGGAACATATTTTCATGCCGTAGACCATTTGGTGCAAGAGGAGTTTTCAATGCCAGCTGAGGCACAACAAAAGCTTGCAGCCATCGTTCAACGCGTGGGATTGAACCCCGCTATACTGGCTTCGCTACCCACTAGCTACACCGTCCAGGCTCTACAGCATGGAACGCTGGCTTCGCTCGTGGCTATGCAGCCCGTTTTTGTTGGCGGACGCATCATCAATGCCAATAAATTGGCCGACGTGCAAACACAGGTTAAAGAACTGATGTTGCAGCAAAGTGTCGACGATGTGGCACAAACCACCGAGGTGTATTTTAACCAACTGCTGGCTCTTTACGAACAAGAGAAAATCCTTGACGCTGCCGATAAGCAACTGGAGAGTATTCTTAAAGATGCTAACAACGCCTTCGAGGCTGGGGTGACCAACAAAAACGATGTGTTAAGCGTGAAACTGAAGCAAAACGAAATGGCTGTTAATCGCCTAAAGCTTAACAACGGCATCGCTCTTTGCAAAATGGTGCTCGCGCAATATATTGGTAAACCCAACGAAGATATCGACATCGACCGCACGCTTACCAACGAATTGCCCGACCCACGACAGCTCTCCGTGAACCATGCTTCGGCTCTTGAACAACGCACTGAGGTGCGATTGCTGGATAAAAAGGTGGAAGCCAACCATCTGCTAACACGCGTTAAGCAGGGCGAAATGCTGCCTTCGCTGGCCGTGGGGGTTGCTGGCGTGTATCACGACTTTACCAATAAGGGACGCACCAATGTGGTGGGACTGGCCACTCTCTCGGTGCCCATCAGCAACTTATGGGGAAATCGTGGATTGAAACGACAGAAAATAGCCGAACAAATTGCCATCGACGAAAGGGAAGATAGCAAACAACTGTTGCTTATACAAATGCAAAATGCATATAACAACCTGGAAACGGCCTATAAACAAATACAATTGGCTAAACTAAGTATTGAGCAGGCTAGCGAAAATCTTCGCCTTAACCAAGACTATTATGAGGCTGGCACGGGAACAATGAGCAACTTGCTCGATGCACACACCCAAGACCAAAAGGCGCGTAACCAATATAGCGAGGCTGTGGTGGCTTATCTTAACGCTCGCACGGCTTACCTCAAAGCCACGGCTAGGTAGGCATTAATTGGGTCTATTAGGGTTCTCTTTACTGTTAATATAAAAATATAGCCTCGCTACTAACTGCTTGTAGCGAGGCTATATGTGTTTAGTAATGGGGAGATAAGCTGTTAGTGGCAAGGCCATAAATGTTAATGGTACAGCCATCAGCTGTTGCTGGTGTGGCTGCATTAACTTGCTGCCGTTACTCCAGGCCATGCGTTGTGCTGCCATTTGCCATTCATGGCATGGCAAAGTATGCGTTGTGGCTGGGCTGGTGCACCTATTGAGCTTGCACTTGCAGCCACAATAACGCCATTGGGTTGCACCATACATAACGATGTGCTAAGGCTTTTTCACCCCAAAGGATGTAGAGCAAGGTGTACATCCTTTACGTGTTTATCCCTAGCAGGGCGTTCCCCCGCATTACCTATTGGCTATTATTTTTCTGTTTTGCCGTCGTAATTGATGATGATGGTGTGTTTTTTGCCATCTTTGCCAATTACTTCGCCATCTTTCAGAAAGATATTGATGTCATTATTCTTACCAGGAGCAATGCGCATCCTCCCTTGTATAAACACAGGCAAAATGGCTTCGCCCTCGTTATAGTTTTCTTTAGATTGTCCCCAGGTGTTAATTACGAGGTTTCCAGCAGCGTCATAGTAGTTCACTTTCCAGCTTCCTCCCTCTTGAGATGCATCGTCTCTTTTGGCAAGGTTAATGTCTTTATTAGCATGATTGGTGGTGTTGAAGTTTATTTCCACTCTCTCGTTGCGGTCTTGAGATAAGATAAGCGCAAGCTGGTAGTCGTTGCTGAGCGTGAAGTCTGTATAAACAGCCTGTAGTATGGTTTTCTCCTTACCGTCTATTGTAATGGTGTTGGGCGTTACAGGCTGCTCGGTTTCTTCGTGTTTGCTTGAACAACCACACACGGCCACACTTGCGATAACTACTGTTGCGAGCACGAAGAGAGTTTTTGTGCAACGCATAAAAAGATTACTTTGATTCATTGTATATGTTTAAATGTTAAAAATACGACTTGTAAAACCACCCCTTGGGGCTAGTTCTTTCTTGTTTTGTCATGGTAGTTACGTCTTAAATAGGTGTTTTATTTCATTTTCAGTACTTTGCTATTTACGAAGTACTTTCATTACACAATGCAAAGTTAGTGCTTTATGTTTAAAGGAAGGCTCGTATTTAGTCTTTTTTTAAGACAATTTCCAATTTTTATGTTGGTTTGTTGTGCTTTTGTCAAACGTTTGCGGGTGTTTGGTATTGATAAAAGACTTAAAGTAAAGCGTTATTCATTCATTTTTTATCATCGGAGGTTATAAATGGTGTAGTATTGTCTAGGTTGTGTTGGGCAAAACAATTATCGGCGAGTTGTTAATTTGGTAAACATACTTTACAAAGTGCGTCCCTCTTGTCACCCCATTCTAGCCCGATAACCCTACTAAAACCTATATAAAACGTGCTAAATAGAACAAAGATGCTACACATAAGCGCAAGGTTTTTGCGCCATTTTTTGTTATTTACTATGGTTTTGCATTTCTCTTTGAAGAAAATAACGCCTTTTTTTGGTTCGCAGCAACAAAAAAATGCCGACAAAAGGGTGCTAAAATTCTGCGTTTTGGTGCAAAACGCGTTGTATTTAGCAGCAAAACGCACTGCTATCTCCTGCAAAACGCAAGGTAAAATGCTGCAAAACGCGAGGTAAAATGCAGCAAAACGCAAAACTAGTTGTTGAAAATAGCATCGTTATTGGGTGGCGAGTGGCGGTAGTGTTTTGATTGATAGGCGGTTAGATGATTGCTTCGAAAAATCAGAAATCGATTTAAGTTCGTGCGAGTAGATGGGTTTAAAGTCGTTAAAAAAGGCCTAAAAAGGTGTGTTTTGGGTTATTTCTTATTTAACTATCTGTAAATCAGCCTGTTGTAAACTTTATAAATACGCGCGAATTTACGCCCATTGGCCAGATTTTTTTCGGCGATGGCACTCATAATGTTAAAAAATGGTGTAAATATTTTACATTTCGCATCTTGCTATTCCGACGCGTTGTTATGGTGATTGCCTTATTATGCCTCACGCGTTGACGTCATTGCAATGAAGCAGCGTGTTGCCAATGCACAATAGTGAGCGGAAGTTATGCACATCGTTGTTGGGAGGTGGTGCAAAAAAATATCGTGTGCAACAAGTTGCTGCACACGATATGTGTTAGGGAAGTGACGTTGTTTTCATGCTTTTGAGCATCCCTTTATTGTGGTAAAGTTGTTGTTCTAAGGTGCGCAATGTGTTTTGCCGTGGCGTTTAAGAGTTGTGCCAGGCCGTTTAGTCTACCGCTTCGCCCAGCAGAGTGGCGCTGGTGCTGCCAGTTATTCGCACCTGCACATATTGCCCAATGTGGTGGTTACCTTTGTCGAACACCACCATTTTGTTTTGTTCGGTTCGTCCGCACAGCTGTTCGCGACTACGTTTTGAAGGACCTTCAACCAGTACCTCGCGCACTTTTCCCACTTCAGCGCGGTTGGCAATGGCCGAATTTTCGTTCTGAACCATAATCAACTCGTTGAGTCGGCGTATCTTAACATCCTCAGGAACATCGTCGGGCAGATGTTTTGAGGCATAAGTGCCAGGTCGTTCGCTGTATTTAAACATGAAAGCCGAGTCGTAACCCACTTCGCGCATGATGCGAAGCGACTCTTGATGGTCGGCTTCGGTCTCGCCATGGAAGCCCACAAAGATGTCGGTAGACAATCCGCAGTCGGGCACTAGTTCGCGAATGGCCTTCACTCTACTAAGATACCACTCCACGTTGTATTTGCGATTCATCAGCTTAAGCACCTTGTCGCTACCGCTTTGAATGGGCAAATGGATGTGTCGGCACACGTTAGGCACCTCGGCAATAACGCGAAGCGTGGCGTCGCTCATGTCTTTGGGGTGAGGAGTAGAGAAGCGAATGCGCATTGTGGGAGCCGTTTCTGCCACCAGTCTAAGTAGCTGAGGGAAGTCAACGGTTTGCCCTTCGGCGTTAACAAATCGGTAGCTGTTGACGTTTTGTCCCAAGAGCGTAACCTCCTTGTAGCCCTGTTGTTGCAGGTTTCGCACCTCGTTGAGTATGCTATCCACATCGCGCGAACGCTCGCGGCCACGAGTATAAGGCACAATGCAGTAGTGGCAGAAGTTGTCGCAGCCACGCATAATGCTTACAAACCCACTAATCTTGGCCAAAGCCACACGTTGGGGCACAATGTCTTTATAGGTTTCGGTTTTAGATAGCGCGATGTCGATGGCCTTATTGCCAGCTTCGGCTTGGGCTATCATATCGGGGAGGTTGAGATAAGAATCGGGTCCAGCCACCAATTGTGCGTGATGGTTCTCAATTAAATCGTCTTTTACGCGCTCGGCCATACATCCCAGTACGCCGAGAATCACCTTTCTGCCCTTCTTTTGTTCAGCGTGCAGCGTGTCAAGTCGGTTATAAATTTTGTTTTCCGCATTCTCTCTCACACTGCAAGTGTTCATAAATATGGCATCGGCTTCGGCCTCGTCTTGGCACATTTCGTATCCAGCCATCTGCATAACCGAAGCCACCACCTCGCTATCGGCCACATTCATCTGGCAACCGTAGGTCTCAATATATAGCTTTTTCATTACCTTTACTATTGGAAAAGTGGGTTAGGCGTGGCCTAACCGTTGTTATCATCATGCAAAGTTACTACATTTTTTGCGAAAAGGGGTGGCGAACGGCAGATAAAGTGTTGGCCAAGTCAATGGCAGAAGCTAGCATGGGGCAGGGTGGGCGATGCCTTGTGGGGCGGTAGAGGTTGGCGTTGGCTTAAGAAAAACCACTTTTGTTGCTTTTTTTCTTGCCCAAACGCTTGGCTGTTGCAAAAAAATAACCTAAATTTGACCCCGAGTTTAATTACCCCCAGTATTACTAAACTAAGCTTTACACATCTTATGAAGACAGATTTTGAAATCGCCCGCGAGGCCACTCTTGAACCAATTTACGATATTGCAGCAAAAGCAGGTATCTCAGCAGTGGAGTTAGAACCCTATGGCAAGCATATTGCTAAAGTTCCTTATACGCTTATCAACGAGGAAAAGGTGAAGAAATGCAACCTTATCTTGGTTACTTCAATCACCCCAACCAAAAGCGGAAACGGTAAAACAACCGTTAGCGTGGGCTTGGCCCTGGGTATGAACCGCATTGGAAAGAATGCTGTGGTGGCTCTTCGTGAACCTTCGCTCGGTCCTTGCTTTGGTATGAAGGGCGGTGCTGCTGGTGGCGGATATGCACAAGTGTTGCCTATGGAGAAAATTAACTTGCACTTTACGGGCGACTTCCACGCTATTACCTCGGCCAACAATATGATTGCAGCCCTGTTAGACAATTATATCTATCAACATCAAGACGATGGATTTGGTATGAAAGAGGTGTTGTGGCGTCGTGTTCTCGACGTGAACGACCGTAATTTGCGTACCATCGTAACAGGATTGGGTGGAAAAACCGATGGAATAGTTACCGAGGGCGGTTTCGATATCACTCCCGCATCAGAGATAATGGCCATCTTCTGCCTTGCTACTAGCGAGGAAGATTTGCGCCGACGCATTGATAATGTGCTGCTGGGCATAACACTTGAGGGCAAACCCTTCACCGTTAAAGACCTCGGTGTGGGTGGTGCCATCGTGGCTATTCTGCACGATGCCATTCATCCTAACATGGTTCAGACCATCGAAAACACGCCCGCCTTCATTCATGGTGGTCCGTTTGCTAACATTGCGCACGGATGTAATAGCGTGATGGCTACCAAGATGGCCATGACTTTTGGCGACTATGCCATCACAGAGGCCGGATTCGGTGCCGACTTAGGTGCTGAAAAATTCTTCGATATTAAATGCCGCAAGGCCGGAATAGCACCCAAACTAACTGTTTTAGTGGCTACGGCTCAGGCACTTAAGATGCACGGAGGCGTGAACGAAAAGGAAATTAAAACGCCAAACGTGGAAGGTGTGCGCCGTGGATTGGCTAATATGGATAAACATATCGCTAATATGCAGGCCTTTGGACAAACGGTTGTGGTGTGCTTGAACCGCTTTGCTACCGACACCGACGAAGAATTGGATGTTGTTCGTCGCCATTGCGAAGAACAGGGCGTGGGCTTTGCACTCAATACTGCATTTGGCGAGGGAGGTAAAGGTGCCGAAGAAATTGCACGATTGGTGGTAGAAACCATCGAGAAAAACCCTTCGAAACCTCTGAAGATGATGTACGAGGATGCCGATGACATCGAAACAAAGGTGCGCAAGATTGCTCAAAATATCTATGGCGCTAACGATGTGGTGCTGAAACCTGCAGCAAAGAAAAAGCTCGCACGCATTAAAGAACTGGGTTTGGAACATTTCCCCGTGTGCATTGCCAAAACACAATACTCGTTCTCCGAGGATGCAAAGGCCTACGGACTGCCCACTAACTTTGATATCACCATCCGCGACTTTGTTATCAACACGGGTTCGGAAATGATTGTGGCCGTTGCAGGCGACATCATGCGTATGCCAGGCTTGCCAAAGAGTCCACAAGCCGAGCGCATCGACGTTGTTAACGGCGTGATAGAAGGTTTGTCGTAAACTAAAATAAAAGCGGGTTGGGGCATTACCTTATATTAAATAGGTGTGTCTCAACCCGCTTATTTTTTATTCCATGCACCTGTCTTAATGCTGTTTTTTGTGCCCTTGTGCGTGTATGCTCTAGCTTATGGCACTGTTTTGCTTAACATGGGTGGCGTAAATGGCGTGAAAAGAGGTGCAGATGTTGCATTCTATAATCAATAAACCAAAGGTAAAAGGTGGAATGTGCGGTTTTCGATGCGTTGTTTGCTTTTTAATAGATGTTTTTGTGCGAAGAAATGAACGGAATAGCAGCGAATTTGCTCAAACACTTGATGGTAATAAATGTTGCGAACCTAAGGTCTGCTTCTTTATTTTCGTGGATTTGAATGATAATAATGTTAAATAACGAGAAATATGAGATGCGACAATATTATTCTGTTTTTCCAAACATTTCTTGTTTGTTCACCTTGTTTAATACTTGCATAAATCATTCTTAATGCAGTTGTTATAAAACAACGTCAAATAAAATGATATAAAAAGACGGTGAAAAAAATGTCCTATTTGTGTCTTTTATGATGAATGGCAGAATGCATTAATGTATTAAATTGTGTAAAATCCTTTGGTTGTTCCAAGCTAAACGGCTAACTTTGCACCCATTATTACGCGGAAATAGCTCAGTTGGTAGAGCACAACCTTGCCAAGGTTGGGGTCGCGAGTTCGAGTCTCGTTTTCCGCTCAAACCCAAATCGACCCAAGAACGATGCCGCAATGGTGGAATTGGTAGACACGAGGGACTTAAAATCCCTTGGCCAGTAATGGCTGTGCGGGTTCGAGTCCCGCTCGCGGCACACCTTCTAAACACTTTATCTATTATGAATAAGAATCTAATCCTTACGTTATCAGTGCTTTCTTCGTTGGCAATGACATCGTGTTCGAAGCTCGGACCTTTGACAGCCGACAACTTCCAGGTAACTCCAACCCCGTTGGAAGCCAATGGCGGTATGGTATCAGCTACTATTGATGCCAACTTTCCTGCTAAGTATATGAAGAAGAAAGCCGTAGTTAAGATCATTCCCGAACTTCGTTATGCGGGTGGTCAAGTAGCAACAGGCGAGGGCGCAACCTTCCAAGGCGAGAAGGCTATGGCTAACGGACAGCAAGTGCCTTACAAAATGGGCGGTCGCTATTCGATGAAAACCGACTTTAACTACGTGCCCGACATGATTAAGAGCGACCTTTACCTCACCTTCGATGCAAGAAAGGGTAAGAAAAAAGTGGACCTACCTGCCGTAAAAGTTTCGTATGGCGTGGTGGCTACGTCGCAACTTTACCGCGAAGCAATGGCCAACGATGGCTTGTGCATCGCTCCAGACAGCTTCCAACGCGTAAAAGCACAGAAACAAGAGGCTAACATTAAATTCCTTATCAACCAAGCTAACTTGCGTAGCTCTGAGCTCAAGAACAACTCTGTAACTGAGTTCGTGAAGATGTTGAAGCAAATTAACGCCGATCGCGAGAAACTTAACCTCCGCAATGTTGAGGTTAACGCCTATGCTTCGCCCGAAGGTGGCTTCACCGTTAACGATAAACTGGCTGCTAAACGTCAAACAACTGGCGAAGGTTATGTTAAGGGACAATTGAAACAAAACAAGATGGAGGGTGCTGTTGACGCACGCTACACCGCTCAAGACTGGGAAGGATTCCAAAAGTTGGTTCAGGCTTCTAACCTGCAAGACAAAGATGTTATCCTCCGTGTGCTTTCTATGTACAAGGATCCTGAAGAGCGCGAACGCCAAATTCGTAACATGAGCGAAGGTTTCCGCGAACTAGCAACTGGCATTTTGCCCGAACTGCGCCGCGCACGCCTTACCATTAACTACGAAGTTATTGGCCGTAGCGATGAGCAAATCAAAGAACAATTTGCTGCAGACCCCGCGCAACTCAGCTCTGAAGAACTGCTTTACAACGCTACTCTTACAGACAACACCAACGAAAAGGTGAACATCTATAAGAAAACAGCTGAACTTTACGATCGCGATTATCGTGCTTTCAACAACCTGGGTGTGCTAGCTATGCAAGCTGGTAACCTCTCTGAGGCTCGCACTTACTTCCAAAAGGCGCTGGCTACATCGCCAAACGCTGCCGAAGCTAATGCTAACTTGGGTATGGTTGCATTGTACGAAGGCAAGATTGCTGAAGCCGAAACGCTCATTGCTAAAGCTCAATTGGCTAACGACGTAAACAAAACCGTTGGTGCTCTTAACATTGCTAAGGGTAACTACTCTCTCGCTGAGTCTACTTTGAGCAACTACGAGAGCAATATGTCGGCTCTTGCCAAACTCATGAACAAAAACTATGAAGGCGCTCTCAACACGTTGAAGAACGTGAAGAACCCCGATGGCGTTACCGATTACCTCATGGCTGTGGCTTATGCTCGCCAAGGCAACAACGCTGCTGCAACAACTGCACTGCAATCGGCTACCGCTAAAGACTCGCGCTTGGCTCAACGCGCTGCCGTTGACCTTGAGTTCGCCAAGTTAAACAAGTAATAACTACTCGTCGAAGCCCCTTAGGGCCACGATGAAAGAAGGGTTAACAATTCGCATTTACCGCTATGACAACGATATCTTCTATATGCTTCAAGCTTAAAGGTCTCGCTAGTGCACAATGCCGAGTTGTTAACCCTTCACTTTTTTATGCCACTGGCACCACCTTGGCTACGCTAACGCTTGTGCTTTTGCTCGCTGCTTGTGGCGTAGACAGCAAAAGATTTAGGGTTGAGGGGAGGTTTCTTAACCTCAATCGTGGCGAGTTTTACGTCTATAGCACCAACGGATTAATCGATGGTATCGACACCGTGAAACTCGAAGCGGGCCGATTTACCTACGACATTCCTTGCGAACGCGAGGGAACTTTGGTGATGGTGTTCCCCAATTTCTCTGAGCAACCCATCTTTGCACAGCCTGGTAAGAGCGTTGACATGGAGGGTAACGCCTCGCACTTGAAGGAACTAACCGTTAAAGGAACGAAAGACAACAAACTGATGAATCAGTTTCGCGAGGCCATTCTTGATGCTTCGCCACCCCAAATAGCTAAAACAGCGGCCATGTTTGCTGCCGACAACCCCGCATCGCCCGTGGCTGTGTATCTTGTTAGACGCTATTTCATCACCACACCCACACCTAACTATAAGGAGGCCGACAGGCTATTGAAGTTGCTTTTGCAACAACAGCCCAAGAATGGCGAGCTTCATCGCATGCAATCGCTTGTGACATCGCTGGCCAAAACCTCGGTGGGCGCCCCGCTTCCTGCTTTCCAAGCCCGTTCCACAAAAGGCGAAAAAGTGAACCAACAAGCCTACAACAAGGCTGCTGTGGCCGTGTTTAACGTGTGGAGCACCACCAACATGCAGAGCATGGAAATACAACGCATGCTCAAACAAAAGCTACGCGAAGCCAAAGGTAAGTTGCAAGTGGTGAGCCTTTGTGTTGACCCACTGCAACGCGAATGCAAAGATATTCTTGAACGCGACTCCATTTCGTGGCCCAATATCTGTGATGGTGCTATGTTCGAAGGCGATGTTGCCAAGAAATTAGGCATCTACACCGTGCCGTTTAATATCTTATTGAAAAACGGAAAGATTGTAGCCAAAGACCTTGATACCAACCAATTGAAAGAACAACTCGACAAATTGCTCTGAAAACTTAATCTCTTATGCTTGTTAAAACCTACTGCGCGGCGGTTAACGGACTTAACGTTACCACTGTTACCGTGGAGGTGAACCTCGTGAAGGGTATGTTATACCATTTCACTGGCCTAGGCGATGAGGCTGTACGCGAAGGGCGCGATCGCATTTCGTCGGCCATTCAATACAATAACATGCGTTTCCCACGGGCCGACATCACCGTAAACATGGCGCCTGCCGACCTTCGTAAGGAGGGCAGCAGCTTCGATTTACCCCTTGCTATTGCTATCTTGGCAGCCGATAGTCAGTTGCCCACCGACAATTTACAACAATATATGATGGTGGGAGAACTCAGTCTCGACGGCACTTTGCAGCCCATAAAGGGTGCTTTGCCCATTGCCATCAGGGCCAGAGCCGAGAAGTTTAAAGGCCTTTTATTGCCCAAAGCCAACGAACGCGAGGCTGCTGTGGTTAACAATCTTGATGTTTACGGTATGGAAAACATCATCGACGTGGTGAATTTTCTTTCGGGTAAGTCGCAATTTCAACCCACTGTTATCGACACGCGCAAAGAGTTTTACGAGCACCAATATCGTTTCGACCTCGATTTTGCCGACGTTCGTGGGCAAGAGAATGTTAAGCGTGCCATGGAAGTGGCGGCAGCTGGTTCGCATAATCTTATTATGGTGGGTCCGCCAGGTTCGGGTAAGTCGATGATGGCAAAGCGTTTGCCCTCTATTTTGCCACCTTTGTCGCTGGGCGAGAGCCTCGAAACCACGCAAATTCATAGTGTTGCGGGTAAACTAGGCAAAGGTATGTCGCTTATTTCGCAGCGCCCATTTCGCGCACCACATCACACCATCTCAGAGGTTGCCCTTGTTGGAGGAGGCACAACGCCTCAGCCTGGCGAAATTTCTTTGGCTCATAATGGCGTTTTGTTTGCCGACGAACTACCTGAGTTTAACAAAACCACCCTCGAAGTGCTTCGCCAGCCGCTCGAAGACCGTAAAATCACTATCTCGCGCGCCAAATACACCATCGAATACCCTTGTTCTTTTATGTTCGTGGCCTCGATGAACCCTTGTCCGTGTGGCTATTATGGCGACCCCACGCACCATTGCGTGTGCATGCCAGGCCAAATTCAGCGGTATATGAACAAGATTAGCGGTCCGCTTCTCGATCGCATCGACATCCAAGTAGAGATAACGCCTGTGCCCTTTAAAGACATTTCGCAGGCCACACAAGGCGAACCCAGTGCCGTTATACGCGAACGTGTGATTAAAGCGCGCCAAATGCAAGAACAGCGGTTTAAGGATGTGAAGGGCGTGTACAGCAATGCACAAATGAGCGAACGCATGATACACCAGTTTGCCGAGCCAGATGCCGAGGGCATAGAACTACTTCGTTCGGCCATGGAACGCCTTAGCTTGTCGGCTAGGGCCTATAATCGCATTTTAAAAGTGGCGCGAACCATCGCCGACCTCGATCAAAGCGATGTTGTTAAACAGCAACACCTTGCCGAAGCCATTAGCTATCGCAACCTTGATAGAGGCGATTGGGCAGAGCGAGGGGTGTAAGTTGTTGTATGAAGGCAGAAAATTGTGCTTCTCTGAAGGCGAAATTTTGCGATTATTGGGAGTAAATTGTGATAAGATAAACCATTTCCTTCGGTTATATCTAACTTACGATGGTTTGTTTCTTTTCCAGGCAATGATGGTTAGGTATGCATTTTATCCTATAGAAAAAGGCGTTTGGGATAAAATAGAAATAGCCCCTAGTTCTGAAGCTTTCTGTACTTCTTTGGAGAATTGGGGGCTTTGATAAACTGATTTGTGTTAGAACCTCGTCAATAAACAATTCGGGATAAACCCGGTCACAGCATTTTAGGCAGGCAATGGCTGTAGATGTTCAGCGTAGCAAGCAGCCATAGCGTTGCATTGTGAGCGTGGGTTTATCCCGAACAGAATTTTATGAGGTTTGGCCTTGCGTCCTTAGCCGTTGTGTGATGACAGCAAAGACATGGCAGGCTAGTTGATGGTTTGCGCTAAGCGCCCCCGTATTGGCCAACAAAATTGTGGCCAGAGGGCAGTGGGTGCAAGCCAATGAGTTTACCATTTGAAAGCCAAGATGCGGGGGTTGATGCTCAAAGACACCCAAGCCCAGTCTTGCCAGCTCTTGCGGTTTCCGCCAAAGATTCTTTCCATTGTTTCGGTTCCAAGCATGGTGGAGTATCCAAGGCTTAGTTTCACGTCTTTTTTGATTTTGTAATCCAGCTGCAAGTCTATTTCAGTTCCCAGTCCTTGCTTCACACCGTCTTGTTTAATGCCCATCATAAAGTAGTGTGCGTTAGCCTTCAAGTCAAGCTTTTCAGAGGGCGTAAAGGTAGCACCCAGTTGAATATCGTGCAAGCCGAGGTTGTAAGAAGGATTACTTGCGTAGAAATAATCCATTGTTCCGTAGAACTTATGGTGTGTGCCGTAGAGCGGATTAAAGGCATTAGCAGTAGTTCCTGTGCCGTCTTCACCACTTAGATAGTCGTAGGCCAGGTTGAATTTCCATTGGTCGTTGGCGATAAAACCAGCGTTAAAACTAGCCATCCAGGCCGACACATTCATGGTTGAACCATCAAGTTTGCCTGTTTGATAATACGCAGATGCCTGCAAGTCGAATCGTTCGGGGCGATAAGTAACGTGAGTTCCCAGGGTTTGCATGTATTTGGTGTCGCCTTCTCCTGTGCCAGCTTCATAGCCGATGTTGGCCAATAAGAGCGACAGTCCTAGTGGGTTTTCGTTGTTGCCATAGTGGTACCACAGGGTTTGCATGTATTTGTAGGGTTGTCCGCCAGTATTGAACTTTGTGCCGAGTTTGTTTTCGTCGTTTTGGTTGTAAGCTAAGATAAGGTGCAGTTTATGCATATCCTTTTCATATCCCAGTTTTAAGGCGTCGTGACTTCTTCCGGCCACGTTCCAATCCAAAGCTCCGAAGATGCGTTCGTCGTCGTAAGAGAGGATTTGTCGTCCCAGTTTAGCGAAGAATCCTTCGCCAAAGCGCAGTTGTCCCCATGCTTCGTTCATCATTATTCGTCCAGCTTTGTCAATCTGTGGGTTAGCGCCCCACACGCCAACTTGTTGCATTGAGATTTTGGCACTCAATCCATCGCCACGTTGATAGCCGATACCCAATCGTGCCCTTTCGTTAATAAACGAAGCCGGTTGAGCCGATTCGCCTCTTAAGGATTGATAACCGTTGCGGTATTCGGCTCTTGCACGAATTTGCGCATCGATATTAATTTCGTTTTCGTCTTGTGCCCACATCATAGAAGGTACAGCGAGCAATGCTAATGCGATAAAAGTTGTTTTCATTGTCAATCTTTTTGGGTTTAGTTATTATTCACGGCAAAAATAAATAAAAACCGATGATCCTGCAAGTAAATGCTTGATAGAGATATAAAAAAGGGCGAAAGTTTTCACTTTCGCCCGAAATCGGCAGGTATCTCTCCCCATTTAGTGGTTTCCCATTTTATTACTTGGGTGTTTACCTGGTGTGTTTGCAGCCATCGTTCGGCCCTTTCGATAACCTGAAAAAGCTCTTCTGTTTTGGCATTTCGTTCCATTTTGGTTTTGCATTTCTTTTTTTGCACCCACAAGATGGCGTTATAGCTGTCTGAATATATCACCTTATCGGTTATTCCGCGTTGTTGCATTAGTGCCAAAGCGTGCACGATGCCTAGAAATTCACCGATGTTGTTGGTGCCATGCACAGGCCCAAAATGAAACACGGTGTAACCCGTTTGAAGGTCTACGCCTTGATATTCCATTGGTCCGGGGTTGCCCGAGCAAGCCGCATCCACAGCCCAGGCGTTGGCTTTTACCTCTAGGGGTAGTGGCAGCACAGTGTCTGTGCGGTTGGATGGCGGGTTAACAAGTTGCGAGCCCATGATTACATTCTCTCAGGAACCTCAATTCCCAATAGCTGCATACCGTTTTTGATGGTTTTAGCCACATTTTTTGCGAGGGTTAGTCGCAGTGTTTTGGCTTCGGCATTTTCAGCGTTGAGTATGCTATATTCGTGGTAGAACTGGTTAAAGTCTTTGGTGAGTTCGTAGCAGTAGTTGGCAATGCCACTAGGGCTATAGTCTTTACCAGCCTGTTCAACCACGCTTTCAAAGCTGTTTAGCTTTTGGATGAGTTGCACTTCTTTTTCGTTGATGGGCAGGTTATCGGCCAGCGTGTTGGTAAGGTCGAAGCCTTCGGCCTCGGCTTTACGCATAATACTGCGTATGCGAGCATAGGTGTATTGAATAAAGGGACCCGTGTTGCCGTTAAAGTCGATGCTTTCTTCGGGGTTGAAGAGCATGTTTTTGCGTGCGTCTACTTTGAGAATGAAGTATTTTAGAGCGCCCAGTCCCACGATGCGCGCAATCTCGTTGCGTTCGTTTTCGGACATATCGGCAAACTTACCCAACTCTTCGCTGGTGCGACGAGCGGCCGAAATCATCTCTTCCATTAGTTCGTCGGCGTCTACAACGGTGCCTTCGCGGCTTTTCATCTTACCGTTTGGCAGTTCCACCATACCGTAAGAGAAGTGTACGAGTTCTTTTCCCCATTTAAAGCCCAGTCTGTCGAGCAGTATAGAGAGCACTTGGAAGTGATAGTTTTGTTCGTTACCCACCACGTAAATCATTTTATCGATGGGGTAATCTTTAAAACGTAGGTCGGCCGTACCGATGTCTTGCGTCATGTAAACGCTAGTGCCGTCGGCTCTAAGCAGCAGTTTTTGGTCAAGTCCTTCATTGCTTAGGTCGGCCCAAACGCTGCCATCATCTTTGCGGAAGAATAGTCCCTTATCTAGTCCTGCTTCCACTTTGGCTTTTCCTTCGAGGTAAGTGTCCGACTCGTAGTATATTTTATCGAAGCTCACGCCCATGGCTTTGTATGTTTCGTTGAAGCCTTGATACACCCAATTGTTCATCATCTGCCACAGTGCGCGCACCTCTTCGTCGCCTTGTTCCCAGCTCACCAGCATGTTGTGAGCCTCTTTCATGAGTGGCGATTCTTCTTTTGCTCGTTTCTCAGCCTCTTCATCGTTCAGGCCTTGAGCTTTGAATTTGGCTGTTAGTTCGGCCAATTCGGCTCGGTAATGTTGGTCGAATGCCACGTAGTAGTCGCCAATAAGGTGGTCGCCTTTCTTTCCTGTGCTTTCGGGTGTGGCGCCATTGCCCCACTTTTTCCAGGCCAGCATCGACTTACAGATGTGAATGCCACGGTCGTTAACGATATTAGTTTTTACAACTCGGTTGCCGTTGGCCTCCATAATTTTAGCGAGCGACCACCCCAATAGGTTGTTGCGCACGTGTCCGAGGTGCAAGGGCTTGTTGGTATTGGGCGAAGAATACTCAATCATCACGAGAGGTGATTGTTCGTTGGCTGTTTTTTGTCCAAATATAGGGTCGCTATCAATGCGGTTAAGCAAGCTAATCCATGCAGCAGGAGCGATGGAGAGGTTAAGAAACCCTTTTACCACGTTGAAGCTTTGCACCACTTTGCAGTGTTGTGCCAAATATTCGCCCAATTGTTGTGCAGTGTCTTCGGGTTTTAGTTTAGACACTTTTAGGAAGGGGAACACCACTAGCGTGAGGTTACCTTCAAATTCGGCCTTAGTTTTTTGCAACTGAACCATTGTTGTAGGCACGTCTTGGCCATAACATTCTTTCACCGCTTTCACCACGGTTGCTATTATCTCGCTTTCAATATTCATGCTGTTCAATTTCTTTATTTTCTGTAAGCGAATGCAAAGGTAGTTATTTTTTTTGGTATTAAGTGGGTTAGTGGGGTTAGTATCATAGGGTTTAAGCGTTAAAATAGTAGGCATTGTGCGCCTTAGCAAGCCAGTTGGAGCTTGCTAAGGGTAGGGTTGTTATGCATCAAAGGCAAGAATTAGCCTTTGCCTATCCTTGCCTTTTACGAGTAGGGTTTGTTATCTGCGCATTCTATCCACCAGTTTTTTAACCATTTCTTTAAACGCTTTTTCGGTTGTTTGTTCGCCCCCTGTGGGTTCGGTGATGGCATGGTCCACGTCCATTGTTATTTTTTTTGCTACAAACACATTGTCGGGCATTTCGGCTTCAAGGATAAGTCCGCCCACATTGGCATAGAGAGGCCCAGCTTCTATGGGGATGTGTTTAGTAAACCAGATGGTGTTTTTGCCGTCTTTGCTTACCGCTTTGGTGCATTCGTAGCCCAAAATTTCTTTCTTTTCGTTGGTTTTCACGTCGAACGTGTCGCTTTTTAAGGGGTCTACCAACAAGTATTTTTTACCCATCAGGTCAACCTTATTCACTGATTTTTTAGTGTCTCGGTTAAAATAGGTGATGTTTTGCAGCTGCGTTTTCACCATATCGTTACCGTCTATGGTTTGTCCCATGAAGGTAAAGGTTTGAGGTTCTTTAGCAGTTTGCACGCGTCCTTCAACCTGTGGCCCATCTACATAGGTGATGTAAACGGCCTTTACGTTAGCCATTGCGGCGATAAGTGCGTGTCGCATTTCATCGGGCAGACCAGCATCTTTCATTGCATCTGGCGAGTTGGCGTTAATTTTCGATTCGTATTCCACGGTTAGTTTTTGTGCACTAACCATCAAGGGCATGGTGGCCATCAACAAAGAGGCCAGTGATAATAGCAATCTTTTCATGTGTTTAATTGTTAAATTGACGAATAAAAGTATATGTTTGATTTATGTTTAGAATGTAACCATTGCGCCAACCATAACGTTTCCAGGCATGTAATGTATGTTGCGTGTGCCCGTGAAATAGTTATCTACGATGCGTTCTTGCATCAATCGTTGTTTCAGGTTAAGCATATCTTGTGCCACGAGTCTTAGTCGCAGGTGTTTGTTGAGGTCGTATTCCATTGCAAGGCGCAATGCGGTGTAGCCCAAGTTTGTGCCATTAACCTTGCGCCAGCGTTGTCCTGCGCTGATTGTGGCTTGCCATTTGTTGGCGATGTAGCCCAGTTCGGCACTCAGCAGATAGTCGTTTTGGCGCGAATTAAGCATATCGCTCTTGCTATTTGCCCATGCAGCACCAGCCAACAGTTCGCCATTAAAACCCCGTTTGTAGAAGGTTTTAAGTCGAAGATTGAGGTTTAGTGCGTTGCTGTTGGATGTTTGTGCCATCCCTTGATAGAAAAAGGGCGAGCGGGCTAGGCTTATAACGCCATAAAGGCGAATGTTGAGCGGTATGCTTATCATCTTTTTTTCAATCATAGAAGATGCCGTCAGCGCCTTACCCCCACTGGCGTTGCGACTAATAGCTCGCGAAATCATTGGGTTTAGCATGCTGTAATCGTAAGTAAGGGCGTTGTGATTGTAGCTAAGTGCAATCATATTAAAGAGTGTGATGCCCTTTAAGAAGTTGCCATAGGCTTGCATGGCGGAGAGTTCGGTGGTGTGTGCCAGTATATTATCTATTTGCGAAAAGTTCATGCGTTTAAAATCGGCGATGTAAGGGCCGTCGAACAAGGTGTTTTGATTCATGGGTTGGTAGGTGCTTTTAAGTCTTAGTTCTATGTAATGCATCATGCTGGCGCGATAGGTGATGTTAAACAGCGGTGCAAGAGCTATCTTTGGCGACACATTTAGTTTTAACAGTTGCGACGAACGAATGTTGAAAAGATGGAAAACCCCACCAAGGCCAAACCTAAACTTCCCCTGGTCTTTGTTCAAACTCAGTTCTGCGCCATTGTCGTTAAAGCGTAGAGGCTTTTCTATAAATGGGTTGTTGGTGCCTAAGCTGTCGCCTTTAATCGTGGTTGAGAATGTTTGTAGCTTGTGGCGTAAGGCAAGGCGCACGAAGTAATCGTGTGCAAATCGGCGTACATACTGTGCCGAACCCGCAAACTCAAGTCGGTTAATCTTCATTTCTGAGCGTAAGTGGGGTGCGAACAGGGGCGAAGCATTGCGCGTGTTAAAGCGATAGAGGTGGTTGTTAATCAATAAATTGAGGTCGGCATGATAGCTAAACACGTTTTTACCGTGTCGGTAAAGCCAGGTAAGTGTATTGTTGATGGTGGCCAGTTTGCCTTTTGTGAGTTCATCGATGTCAAGACCTTGCAGCATTCGGTCGGTGTTTCCGTTGGTTTTACCCAAGTAGCTTCGGTTGCTAAGCATCAATTCCATATTCTTTTGGTTAGAAAATTTCAACTTAATGTTGGATAAGAAGTGTTGTTTGCTTTGCTGTTCGTGGGTAGAATCGGTGTAGGTAAGTCCGCCAAGATATTCGTATTGGTCGATACTTTTAATGCGATAGCAGTCGGCTCCCACAATACCGTTCCACAAAATTTTTAGGTTTTTGATGGGCGAAGCCACGGTGTTAACCGAAGCCAGTCCGTTATTTCTTCGGTAAATATTTTCTCGATAGTCTAGCATCATGGCGTAATCGTCGAAGGTTTTGCGTATGCTCGTCATGGGGTCGTCGGTAGAAAGCATTTCGTTGTATCCACCATTGATATTCACAATATCGGTTGGTTTCATTGTTTGTTCGCCAGTATTATTGCCAGCCACAATAATATTGGTCATCATTCGTTTGCCAAGACGCATGCCCGAGCCTCTTGCGTTAGCCTTATTAAGCAGTCCGCCTAGTGCTTCGGCTTGTCCTCTAAGTCGTCCGTGCATGCTTTTGTTCATTGAAAGGTCAACAACGGTTTGGTTGCTGCTTTGAAAACCCGAGAACACATTGTACTCCGAATAATTGTCGATAACTTTAAAATGTTCCACACCTGCAGCTGGAAGGTTTTCCATTGGCGTAGACACATTGCCTTGATAGAGGTCTTCGCCCTGCACTAGCACCTTGCTTACGCGTTTCCCGTTAACGGTTAGTGTGTTTTCTTTTTCATCGTAGCGCACGCCAGGCAGATTATTTACCACCTCTTTCAGCGTTTTTTCGCGGTCAGTTGAAAAGCGCGCCATGAAGTAAGTTGTGGTATCTCCGTTTACCAAAATGGGGCTAGACTTCACCTCGATGCCTTTAAGATTGATGGCTTCCGACTTCAATTCGAAGTCTAGTTGCATCAATGTTGTTCCAAAAAGAAAAGCTTTCTTAGATTGCGACACATGCCCCATGGCCTTTGCTTCAACCCTAACTTGTCCGCTAGGCACGTTTTCTGCACGATATTTACCATGCTCGTTGCAGGCCAATGATTGCCATGGCTTGTCGTCTTTGTCGTAAATCACAATCGTGCAGCGCGCGTTCGGACTTAGCGAATCGGTTTTTACAGTTCCTTCAAGTGTGTTTTGGGCGTGCAAAGTGGTTACAAAGCACAGCGTAAACAGTGCGAAAAACATTCGTGAGGCTAGAATTTGTGCCACCCACTGCGTCATTGTTGACCGAGTAAAGACTGCTTTTTTGTACATAATTAGGTGTTTGAAGATATTATGCAAAGTTAGAAAAAAAAACAAAGATGTATATTCTAGACTTGAAAAAAAAACTTAATGGTAAACAAAAGCGCATTGAAAACAATGTGGCATAGCAGGCTATTGTTTTGCCACAGCTACAGAACACGGCATATAAATTTTGCCCAATAGGATAAATAGCGTAACTTTGCACATTATATATATAATAAAACATTAAAGGACGACAAGCCAACACCATGGCCCTAAGCCCCAAACCACAAACTCTCCATAAGGATATGAACAACATCAAGAAAGATTTTGCAGCGCTTTTGCTTCAGGTTAATGCCATTAAGTTGCAACCCAACGAACCCTTTACATGGGCATCGGGATGGAAATCGCCTTTCTATTGCGACAACCGCCGTACGCTATCGTTCCCCCAATTGCGCAATTTTATTAAGGTGGAACTTACACATCACATTCTAGAACATTTCCCCGAGGTGGAGGCTGTGGCTGGTGTTGCCACTGGAGCAATTGCTCAAGGCGCACTGGTGGCCGACTCATTGCAGTTGCCTTTTGTGTATGTAAGAAGCAAACCCAAAGACCACGGACTGGAAAACCTCATTGAGGGCGAATTGAAACCCGGACAAAAGGTGGTTGTTGTTGAAGACCTCATCTCTACAGGTGGCAGTAGCTTGAAGGCTGTAGAGGCCATTCGAAAAGCTGGTTGCGAAGTGGTGGGCATGGTGGCTGCCTATACTTACGGCTTCCCCGTGGCCGAAAAGGCTTTTGAAGAGGCCAATGTACCCCTGATTACGCTCACCAATTACGAGCACGTGGTGCAGGTTGCACTCGAAACAGGATATATCTCGCAAAATGATTTGGCGCTGCTTGACAGCTGGCGACAGAACCCTGCTGAGTGGAATCCTAATAAATAAACAAACAACCACCCCACAACCGGCCTCACCCCCAGCCCCTCTCCAAGGGGAGAGGGGAGTGAAATGCGTTGCCGCTACACTGCATAATTTTATCTCTAACATTGTAATAGCACTGCATATTCTTATCTCTAACATTCGCGCATGGAGAAAGCCCATGTGTCGTTGAATTGTAATAGCACTGCATATTACTCCCCTCTCCCCTTGGAGAGGGGCTGGGGGTGAGGCCGGTTGTGGGGTGGAACAGGTCAGTTGTGAGTTGGTTGCTAGTCCTTTTCATTCATTATTTAAACCCTACACATGTCTACATTCGAAAGTAGTATCCGACAAATACCCTATAAGCAAGAGGCTGTGTTCAACATGCTGAGCGATTTATCGAACATTGAGCGCGTAAAAGACAAACTGCCAGAAGACAAATTGGAACAGATGACCTTCGACAGCGACTCGATTTCGGTAACCGTTAACCCCGTTGGACTCATTAAACTGCGCATCGTAGACCGCGATGCACCCAAGTGTATCAAGTTCGAAACGGCCACTTCGCCCGTGCCTTTCAATCTCTGGATACAGGTTGTGCCCAATGGCGACAATGCTTGTAAAATGAAACTCACCATCAAAGCCGAACTCAACCCCTTTATTAAGGGTATGGTGAAAAAACCTTTGACCGAAGGGTTGGAGAAAATGGCCGACTTGCTGCAGGTGATAAAGTACGAGTGAGAAGCCAATCCAAGTTTATAATACAATTGTTTATTACATCCATCAGCCTTACAACCGCATTGCATACCACTCTTCTCTCCCCTTGGAGAGAGATTGGGGTGAGGCTTTTTAGTCGTCTGCTTATGCCTAAACCAACGTTCCCAACATTGTTCTTGGTCATGCTTTTGCCCTTGGCTTTCGCCCTATTAAGCTCGTGCGGACAGGTTGAGAACGAGTTTTCTAATCGTCGCGCTTATTTTGTGTTCGATAATCAGGTGCACAACAACTTTGTGTTGGCTTCGGCAATGACTCCTCATAGCAATGTTTTTGTAAGCGTGAGCATGCAAACGCGCTACACAGGGCAAAATAGCTATGCTGAATTAATGTTTGTTGCCAATGGCGGAACTACGCAACAAGCATCTAAAATCACCGCAGCCGACCAAAGTAGAGGCATGGTTCTAGGCATGAACAATGGTCTGATTGTGGGTTATGGCCTGCTTTCAGACCCGCCAATCCTTTACGCCTACGACCTGCAATGCCCCAATTGCTTCTCGGCAACGGCTGTTCCGCGACGTAGCTTCGCGCTAACGGTGCAGGCCAATGGCTTTGCCACGTGTGCCAATTGTCATCGCAAATACAATCTTTCGACGGGTGGAAACGTGGCCGAAGGTGCTCAAGGTAGCAAATTGGTGCGTTATCGAGCCTCTACTACTGGCCCTTATGGCGTGTTGGCGGTGAATTAACGCATGCCAACTGTTGCTACCACCATATTTATAGATTATTCTATAGAACTTATCTAACTATCCCTACTTGTCTGTCTTAATTGACCATCACACAACGAGGTCATCCTCTAAAATCAGAACCAATGAACAATTTCACCCTCTTCTTTATGTGCGACATGGTTTGGGTGTCGCTCCTGGCCATCATCTATGCCACTTACGCCTTGCTGTCTAAACCCAAAGGGGATAAGGCCGTGCGCCTAACCATTGGTTTTGCTTTTGCTTATTATCTGGTGTTTTTCTTGCTCTCGTTTGCTACAAGCATAGCCACGGCCAAGGGCTTGTTTCTACTTGCACTCCTTCCTTTGTCTGCTTTGTGGTTTGCCTTTGCCCCTTATCGCAAAAGTAGGCGCATAAAACTTGTCGCATTGATATTGGCTGCACTCTATTGTGCATTTTATGGCCTTGTAATCCTGTTGCACGGCATGTCGAATATGTAGCATTTTATGGCGCAAACCTCAACAAAAGTGGCGTTTTATTTTGCATTGTGCGTCTTTTAACGTACCTTTGCACCACATTCATTTAGGGCTTCCATAGTTCAATGGATAGAACGTAGGTTTCCTAAACCTTTGATCCGGGTTCGATTCCCGGTGGAAGTACAAAGGGCGAGCAAACTCTTTAAAGATGAAGTTCTGCTAAAGGTTTCTCCCTTTGGTCTCTCTTCAAGCAGAGAATTAGCCAAATGCCTTGCCATCCTGATGCAAATAAGGGGTGGCAAGGCATTGTTTTTTCTTGTTTCAACGTAGCGAAAACACCCGTTCTTTGTGTCTTCATTCATACGCTTTAGGTGGCGAAATACTGCCACGCTCTACATTGAGCAAAAACGCTTTCTTTTTCAGTCCGCCCGCATAGCCTGTTAGCGCGCCATTTGCGCCTATTACACGGTGACAAGGTATGATTATGCTGATGGGATTGCTTCCCACTGCTTGTCCCACTGCTTGAGCCGACATGCGCCCCGAGGCGTTTTGTTTGGCTAGGTGTGCGGCCAAAGCGCCGTAGGTAGTGGTTTGGGCGTGGGGTATGGCCAGCAATTGTTGCCAAACGGCTTGCTGAAAGGCTGTGCCCTGAGGCCGAAGGGGTGGGCGATTACCTGGGTCTTGACCTCCAAAATAGCGTGCGAGCCACGTTTGCACTTCTTTAAACAGGGGCAATTGGGGGGCTTCGTGCCATGCCACCGTGGTTGTATGCACCGCTTTTGTGTCTTCAAAATGCAGCGCGGTGAGTGCTTCGCCATCGCTTTCAAGGCGCAATGTGCCTAGGGGCGAAGGCACATCAAGATAGAATCGGCTTGTTTGTGCCTTGTTAATGGGCTGTTGTTGCATGTTGCTTTGGGGTATTGTGGGGTGTTGCTCGCCCTGTAATGTTGGTTGTATGCTGTTGTGTTGCATAAGTAAAGTTTATCCACAAGATTTTTTCTAAATTGTTAGGGGCTGTTTTGTGGCTTTACATTCGCTGTATAGCCACAAAACAGCCCCATGTTATTTATTGTGCTTGTTGGGTTTAGCCCCAATCAAGTTGTTCTGGCAAGTAAAGATTTCACGACCTAGGGCCTAATGCTCCACTTCCACCCTGAAAGTGGAAGCAGGCAGTGCGTCGCCGTTCACCAAATTGGCCCGTGTAAAGGGCTGCCATGCATAGCGCACAAAAGCAGGATGGGCCACTTGTGGACACTTCAGCCTAACCTCTTCGTTGTGAATGGTGGCTTCGGCAGGGTAGAACACCTCGTCGTAGCCAGCCACTTCGAATGTGCGAGGCGCTTGGCCATCGGCAGTTTTCAGTTTGTTAGCCCAATTAAAGTACACGCACACCTCGCCATCATTCTGCACAACGGCACGTTGCACGTTGGGTCCGCAGGGTGTAAGCTGTTTGAAATCGTACTGATGATAAAGGGCGAGGTTGGCCAATCGTTTGCCGATAGGGTATTTTTTGCGTGGATGCACATCGAGCGAGTCGCCCACATCGCTGCTCACGGCCATGTAAACATAGGGCAGGGTGTTGGCCATCTGTCGCTGACTATTGCGGAACCACGGCCACGAAGGGCGGTTGATGCTAGACAATTGCACCATGTAGACAGGCAATTGGGCGTTGTTCCAATTGGTTCGCCACGAGTTTAGCAAAAGCGAGAATAAGCGTTCGTGTATCTCCATGTTTTCGGCATTCGACTCGCCTTGATACCATATAACGCCATTGATGGGGTATTGGGCAAGCGGTCGGATGGCAGCATCGAAGAGATAGGTGGGCTGATAGGGGTGCATTTGCAACTTATCTGTAGCTTTGGCGATGTTTTTTCGCATGCGTTGCACCACCCATGGCATCACCATCACATTGTCTTTAAAGCGGTCGTTCAGCAGTTCGGGGTATTCGTCTTCAAGCGTTTGGCGGTCAATCCACGATTCGGTAGTGCTTCCGCCCACAGCATTAACAATAATACCGATGGGAATGTTCAGCATTTGGCGCAGGCTTTTAGCAAAATAATAAGCCACGGCCGACACGCCGCCCATGTTCTTAGATGTGGCTTGTTGCCAGCCATTGCAGCGCATATACTGCAGGTTATTGGTAGAGTCGAGTGCTTGTTGCGACCATTCGGTGTTGTCGGTATCCCATCTTGGCACCATGTTAAGCACGCGCAGGTTGGGGTCGTCTGCTATTGCGAGCGCCTCTTTGCCCTGTTCGTCGCTGGCTAAGGGGAAGGCCATGTTGCTTTGTCCCGAGCAGAGCCACACCTCTCCGGCCACAATATTTTTAAATTTGAGTGTTCGTTTTTCGCTTGTTACGGTGAGGGTGTAGGTTTTTCCCATGCGTGGAGCGGCAAAGAGCAAGCGCCATGTGCCATCGTTTTTGGTCACGGTGCTGGTTTTGTCGTTGCCAAACGAGCCCGTAACCACTTGTCCGGCGTTGGCTGTGCCATACACTTCAAAGTTGCGTTCGCGTCTCACCACCATGTTATCCGAGAACACCATTGGCATTTTCAGTCCGCCATAGTTGCCTGTTAGTGCTTGGTAAACCACGCGTGCCAGCACGCCAGCGCCAGCTTTGTTGGGATGCAGCCCGTCGGGAAGCATTTGTGGATAGGGCAACAGCGGATTGTAAAAGTCGATAAGATGTGCGCCAGTGCTTTTAGCCACGCGCACGATAGAAGCCTGGATGAGCTTATGCCAATCGCGTGTGCCAGCCACAAAGCGGTGATGGCGGTGAGATATGGGGCTCATCTTGGCGATGTAGAACTTGGCATTGGGGTTGGCGTCTTTAAAGGTGCGAATAAGTGCGATGTAGTCTTTGGTAAAGTCGTCTCTGAAAAACGGCCAGTTGCGTGGGTCGGTGTCGTTGATGCCTAGGTGTATCACCACTATATCGGGTTTGAAAGCCAGTGCGTTTTTGTAGGCTTCTTGCTGTATATAGGGGCGATGTCCGCGCGAAAGGAGGGTTGCACCTGAGTGCCCAAAGTTGCGCACGTTATAATTTTGACCCAATAGTGTTTGCAATTGGGCTGGATAAGATTCGGTTGCGGGGTTCGAAAGCCCGTAGCCGTAAGTGATGCTGTTGCCAACGCAGGCCACGCGAAGCGGTTCAGCGGCGAAACTTGCTAAGGCAAGGGCGAATAATAAAAGGGTGATGAGGGGGCTTCGCATTGTTTAAAAATAAAAGAACTTTTAAAGGGGAAAGGGTGAAAAAGGAGTAAAGTAGTAAGTAGTAAAGTACTACTTACTACTTACTACTTACTACTTTCTACTTTCTACTTCCTCCTTTCTCCTTTCCTACTCAAAGTTTAAATCTTATCGTATTCCAAGTGGAAGTTCACCACGGCCTCGATACCTTTGCGGAACATGCTTAGGGGCATGTTTTCGTTAGGCGAGTGGATGGCGTTAGACTCTAGGCCGAAGCCCATGAGGATGGTTTTAACACCCAGAATGCGTTCGAAGGTAGAGATGATGGGGATGCTTCCGCCCAAGCGAACGGCCAACGGACGCTTGCCAAACACCATTTCTACGCCACGTTCGGCAGCTTGATAAGCAGGCAGGTCGATGGGGCAAACATAACCCTGACCACCATGGAGGTACTTGATATCTACCTTCACCGATTTGGGGGCAACGCGTTTGAAATAGTCTACCACCAATTGGGCCACCTCTTGATAGTCTTGATTGGGCACCAGTCGGCACGATAGTTTGGCGTAAGCCTTAGAGGGGATAACCGTTTTAGCACCATCGCCCGTGTAGCCACCCCAAATACCGCACACGTCGAACGAGGGACGCAGACCCGTGCGCTCAAGCGTGGTGTAGCCTTTCTCACCAAATAGGTCGTCTACCTCAATAGATTTCTTGTAGACTTCCAAATCGAGCGGAATGCTTGCAAGCATCTTGCGTTCGTCGTCGCTGGCCTCTTCCACCTTGTCGTAGAAGCCAGGGAAAAGAATTTTTCCATCCTCGTTGGTTACGTCGGCAATGAGTTTGCACAGCACGTTGATGGGGTTGGCAATGGCGCCACCATAATGTCCTGAGTGAACATCGCGGTTGGGGCCAGTTACTTCAATCTGCCAGTAGGCAATACCGCGTAGACCAGTGGTGAGTGTAGGAATGTCTTCGCCAATCATACTGGTGTCCGACACCAGGATAACGTCGCATTTTAGCAGTTCTTTATGCTTCTCGATGAAAGCGCCCAGACTGGGTGAGCCCACCTCTTCTTCGCCTTCAAGGATGAATTTGATGTTATGTTTCAGCAAGTTGTTTTTCACAACATACTCGAAAGCCTTAGCTTGAATAAACGATTGACCTTTATCGTCGTCGGCACCACGCGCCCAAATATGTCCGTCGCGCACCTCAGCTTCAAAGGGTTCGCTCTTCCATAGTTCGAAAGGTTCGGCGGGCATCACGTCGTAATGGCCGTAGATGAGCACTGTTTTAGCATTGGGGTCAACAATCTTTTCGCCGTAAACCATGGGGTTGCCATCCGAAGGCATCACCTCGGCGCGGTCTACACCCGCCATCAATAGTAGTTCTTTCCATCTTTCGGCGCAGCGTAGCATGTCGGGTTTGTGCGCTTGTTGTGCGCTAACACTGGGTATGCGGATAAGGCTGAACAGCTCATCGAGCATACGTTCTTCGTTCTCTTGAATATACTTCTTTATCATCTTACAATTAATTTTTGGGATAATATTGTTAGGTTATGTATTGTTTTTACAAGTAGTGGGTTGTTGTGCTGTGTGGCGTTTGGCCTTGTGTTGCATCCTTGTGCCACGCCCTTACCCCCACATTGCTTCAAAGTTACGCCTTTTATTTGTGTTTTTTGCTAATTACATATTTATTAACAAAAACGGCTTAAGGGCGCAATGCTGCCCTTAAGGCTGTGCATTGCGCCCTTATATGCTTGTGAACAAGGCCTATACGTGGCCAGCTGTGCACTATGCAGATGAAGTGGATGCGCTGATAAAGCTAGTGGTTAGGCTTGCGTTGCATCTTGTTCTTGTTCGGCATCGAGTGGTTTGGAGGTTACTTTGCGCACTTTCCACACTGCCCACAAGGCGCCTAACACCGATGCAGCAGCTGTTGCAGCCATCATGGTGGTGTTTATTTCGTCGGCATTGATGCAGGTGATGGAGGTGGTGCCAGCACACAAGCACATGGCTATTGCCACAGCAACCCACGAAAAGGCCAGTTTTTTGGCTCGCTGAACAGGGGCTGTTCCCACCATGGCAACAACAAAGACGTAATATTTATACCATATAAATAGCGAGGAGAGCACAATTGATACGCCACCTTCATCGTGCATGCCTGTGAGCAGACGGGGCATAAAAGCACCATAAGCCAAGTGAACGATGGACATGCCGAGAAAGGCCAAAGGCAACATCAGCGCCCAACGTAGTGGTGCCGGTAGGCGTCTAACCATCATGAGGTCGTAATTCTGGTCAACATCAATTGCAATTTTCTTTTTGTTATTTTCCATTTTTCTATGTATTATTTTTAAATTAATCGTCTATTTTGATTTGGCTTTGGCCTTTGCTCTAAGGGGGGGTGTAAGGGGGTGGCGTTTTTGCCTGTAGGCTTGCGCGTTTGTAGCGGCGCAATGGGTGCTGCTAAGCCGCGACAAGGCTTTGTGCTTACGTGTCGACCACAAAATTTGCTTGCAAAGGTAATATTATTTGGAGATTATACAGGGAGATTGCAATATATTTTTACTCCTGTTGTAGCAATATGCCTGCAAAAACCCACTAGCGCCCTACGCTTAAGTAAAGGGTAAGAGCTAGCGTAATGGTTATCTTGGTAAAAATAATTTACAAAGTGCGTGCGCCTTCTCACCTCCTTCTAGACAAAAAACACTGCTAAATGCTATGTAAAAGCACAATTATGCTTGAAGTTCGAAACACGTTTTGCGAGAAAATGAGCGCCATTTTTGCCATTTACTATGCTTTTGCGTTTCTATTTTCAGAAAAAAGCGCCCAATTTGAGCAGGGCAAAACAAGCATTTTACGGTTCTTTTTCTTGCATACAGCACGAAATATTATGCATCTAGCCTTGCAATTTGCTGTATTTAGCCTTGCATTTTGCTGTATTTAGCCCTGCATTTAGCAGCATTTAACCTCGCATTTAGCAGCATTTAGCTGTGCGTTTAGCAGCAAAACGCAAGGTAAAAACATAGAAAACGCAGTATTAACCCCCTTTTTTCGACCAATCACACATAAAAATACAATTTGCGCCTTGTATGCAGGGCAAACACCTACTTGCCATGAATGGCGCTCGTTATAGGCGACAAAAGGGGTGTTTTAGGTCTGTTTTGTGTGTAATATGCAGAAAGCCAATTGGTTATAAGTTTATAAAATACGCCAGAATTTGCAGCCAAGGCCCAGAATTTTTACAGAGAGGGCACTCATAATGTTAAAATTTAGTAGAAAAGTTTTACAACTTTGGCGTTCGCATCCTTGTGTTGTGCTGTGGGTGAGCGTTGTTGTGCGCCCCGTTAGCGTTAAGAACTATTTAAAGTTGATGTATTGTTGAGCACATTGCCTGTGTTATTCTTGATGGCGAAATGCACTGCACCAAAAGAATAATACAGGCAAGATGAAAACAAGCAACCGAAAGATGTGCTAGAAGCAACAAACACAATATAAAACATGTTATAAGAGTTTGTTCGACCGATTGGGCGGTTAAAACTCGGTAACAAACTCTTCTAGCACGTGTCCGTCGTAGATTTCTTGTTTGGAAAGCACAAAATGTGGTGGGATGTCGATGGCCTTCGTGCCGTTGTTAACAGTGAAAGGAGCCGTTTCGCGGTGTATCTCGTCGCAACAATTGGCCTCGATAAACGCCCGATGCACCATAGCACCGCCCTCAACAATGAGCGTTTGCACCTGGTCTTGATACAGCTTAGAGAGCAATTGGTTGATGGGCTGATGCCGATGCAACACCAGTCGGCGCGGGTTTTCGCCCCACCAATGGCGCGTGTTGAGTTCAGGATGTTCGCGTTCGTCGGTGGTTTTGCCCACCAGTATGGCGTCGCATTCGGCCCTAAGCTTATGCGAAAGCATTTGGGTGAATGGCGAAGAGATGGCCAACGCCTGCTGCTGATGGTCGATAAAGCCGTTGGCTGTTTGTGCCCATTTCAGGATAACGTAGGGGCGATGGTGGCGTTGATACACCATAAACGGGCGATTAAGCGCCAAACACGCTTTCTCGAGCACACCAACAACAACCTCGATGCCCGCTTGTCGTAGTTTTTCGATGCCTCGACCCTGCACCTTAGCGTAGGGGTCGACACATCCCACCACCACGCGGGGCACGCCTTTGGCGACGATGAGGTCGGCACAGGGCGGCGTTTTGCCGTGGTGTGCGCAGGGTTCAAGACTAACATAGAGCGTAGCCTGTGGCAAAAGGGCTTCGTCTTGAGACTTAACCGATTCAAAAGCGTTAACCTCTGCATGGGCTTCTCCATAGTGTGCGTGGTAGCCTTCGCCAATAATTCTACCCCGATAAACAATCACTGCCCCCACCATGGGGTTGGGTTTAGCACCAAGCAGTCCGCATTTAGCGAGCTGTAAGCATCTTTGCATGTAGCGTTTGTCGGCAGTTTGTTCAGCACAAGGTGATGTTTCGGTTATGGCTTGAGTCGTATTGGTGGCGTTTATAGCGACCTTTTCGGCTTGAGGCAACCATTTTTCCGTGTCGTTCACATTGCTATTATCCATTTTTTTTCTTATTTTTGCAGCCATGACCTACCCCGAACTATGGCACCGTTTGTTGCCTCTTTACGATGAAGGCGAGGCCAAGGCTATCGTAAGGATGGTGCTTGACGTTGGCTTCGGATTGTCGTTGGCAGATGTTTATGCAGGCAAAGTTACACAATTATCGCAAGATGATACTAGTAAACTGCATAAAATGATGGATAAACTATTGCAAGGTGTCCCCGTGCAGTATGTGCTTGGCTGTGCGCACTTTGCTGGTCGCTCGTTTTCTGTGGCGAAAGGGGTGCTCATTCCGCGCCCCGAAACCGAGGAATTATGTACTTGGATGGTGCAAGTTTGTGGCGAAATGGCCCGCGATGGTGGTGCAAAAACCCTCTTAGATGTGGGCACAGGCAGTGGATGTATTGCCATAACGATGGCGCTCGACTTGCCTCTGTGGCAGGTTTCGGCCATAGATATTTCGCCTGCTGCATTGACTATTGCCAAGCATAATGCCGAACGGTTGTGCGCCAAGGTGCAATTTAGTGAACAAAATGCCCTTGACCTGCCTCGACACGATGCTGTTTGGGATGTGATTGTGAGCAATCCGCCTTACATCATGCAGCGCGAGGCGCAACAGATGGAAGCCAATGTGTTGGAAAACGAACCCCATTTGGCCCTCTTTGTGCCCAACGAACAGCCCCTTTTGTTTTACGAGCATATTGCTCGATATGCCATGCACGCCTTAAAACCCGGTGGACACCTGTTTTTTGAAATCAATCCCCTGTGCCACCAGAATATGCAAAAGATGCTGGAAGAAATGGGATGGCAGGCGATAGAGACGCGCAACGACTGTTTCGGAAAGCAAAGAATGATGAAGGCAACGCGTGCTTGAGGGAGTGGCGTGGCCAAAGGGCGTATTTAAAAAAGGACTTGATGGCTGCTTTTAGGGGTTAACAAGCAAACAGCCAATAGGCAAAACGATAACCAACGAACAACCAGTAAACTAAAAATCGAATAATGGAACACCAACAAAAAATGGTAACAGAAGAACAAGCACGCGCTAAACTTGCCGCGCTTTGTGCCAGGGCTGAACATTGTACAGGCGAGATGCGCGAGAAAATGTGGCGTTGGGGGTTGCCCGAAGATGCACAGCAGCGCATCATAAATTATCTTGTGACAAACAAATATATTGACGACGAGCGTTTTTGCCGCATGTTTGTGCGTGATAAGATAACCTATAACCGATGGGGACGCCGAAAGGTGGAACAGGCTTTGATGGTTAAACGCATACCCAGCGAGGTGTATAAACCCGTGCTCGACGAGGTGGATGGCGAAGACTTTACGGCTATTTTGCGACCATTGCTCAATAGTAAACGTAAAACATTAAAGGCTGCCACCACCTACGAACTAAATACGAAGCTGATGAAATTTGCCTTAAGTCGCGGCTTCGACATGGAAACCATACGCAAATGCCTAACCGATGTTGACGAATTGTTTGATGATTAGTGCTTGGAGACGTATTGTTAACTTGCTTGCTCCCAGGGCTTGCGTGGTGTGTAACACCCGATTAGAACCCCATGAAAACGTTGTTTGTGCACCATGCAACCTTCATTTGCCACGAACCAACTATGCTCTCGAACCCTATGAAAACGCTTTGGCACAACTGTTTTGGGGACGTGTGAAGGTGGAAAAGTGTGTCGCGCTGCTGCATTATCAAGCGGCAGCACCAGTCAGCGCCTTGTTTTATAAACTGAAATATGGCAATATGCCCTATTTGGGCGTAGAGCTGGGCTGGCTTATGGGCAAAGAACTGATGCCAACAGGCTTTTTTCAAGACGTGGATTTTATTGTGCCTGTGCCCTTAGCCAAGCAAAGGGTAAGACAAAGGGGATATAACCAAAGCGAGATGTTGGCGCAAGGTGTGGCCCTGGCCACAGGGTTGAAGGTGGAAAACAAACTTATTCGGCGCATTGTGAATACCGAAACACAAACACATAAAGACCGATGGGAACGAGCCGATAATGTGAATAGTGCCTTCAAATTGATGAAACAACCACCCAAAGCGGGCACACACGTACTGTTTGTAGACGATGTGGCAACCACAGGGGCCACTCTTTGCGCCTGCATACGCTGCTTGCAAAATGCGAAAAATATCAAGGTGAGCGTGCTTTGTATGGGGGTTGCGCATGCAAGATGAGGTTATGTTTTGAATATTTTATTTCGCATTTAAGCGTAATATAAACCTTATATTGTAGATAAAATATAAAAATGCTTTACTTATATTTGATAAGTTGGAAAACAATTGTTATTTTTGCATAATAGATTATAGGTAATTTCTAAAAATGCCAATGCTGTATTTTTAGCTTTTAGCTGGGTGGATTGGGTTTTGTTCTTGAAGAAACATGGTGAACAACACGACTGAAAGAATAAACAAAAGCTGCTTGATAATAGTGAAAAGGCTGTGCAGCGCAACACAAGGAACAACGGTTGAACCTTCGACGAGGATTGGTAAGAACGATCCTATATATAAAGAGGTGTAGTGGTCTTTTCAAAAGTAGACTGCTCGTTTGGCTCATTGAGGGTGAAAGCCTTCATTGTTTGCTTGCTAAAATTAAAAGAGTGAGAAGCTATTCGGGAAAACTTAACAATGGCTTTAGCGCTATTGCAGAACAAGACAACAACACAAACGTGGTGTGGTGAGTGGTGGATTAAATTGAGGTGGCTAGCAAAAAACGCTTGAATTGGAGATGTGTAGAATCGATTGAGAATGTTTGCGTTGTTGGTGCACTTTGATAATGCCATCTGCGTATGATCAAACAGCGATTTTTTTATTCTTAAACCCAAACTGAAAACACCGCCCCGCTATCCACAATGGCTTATTTACCAAGCCAAACACTCGATAAAAAGTTGGTGTAAGGCCAACTATAAAGATGATGTATAACCCTTAACCAACCGAGGATATGAAACGAATGATTGGAATTTTCGCCCTGACTTTGGGCATTGGCACTTTGTTTAACGCCTGCGATAACCAGCGGAAAACGTCTGCTGGCTCTGATAATAAGGAGGCCACAATGCGTGCCAATGGTGCAGAACCAGTGGATTCGTTCCCGTGGGACTTTCCCCAAGACTTCACATTAAAGGATGTGGAGGTGGGTCAAACGGTGCTTTCGCCTGCTGCTTTCTATGGCGGAGCATTGAAAAGGGGCGAGTCGTTATCTGAAGCATTGCTGCCTATATACAGCAATACGGTTAAGGCTGTGGGGAAATATAGCCTTACAGTGGAAGGGATGAACGGCGAAATAAACGTACCACAAGCCTTAGTGGTGCCCTTTCCTAAGGACGTGAAAGCTCAAAATGGTGATGTATTGCTCACCTGGTGGCAGTCGGGGCAGGGCTTGCAGCGCGCCATCGTGGTGGACGATACCAAACAACTAACACCAAAGGTGTGCTATCTTGACCTTGATTATCGAACGGATGGAAGGGGATTTGCTAATAACCATGCTAACGAAGAATTGAAACCCAACTCGTTTAAGGTGCTTAAAAACGGCGAATGGACATCGGGAGCCTCGGTGGCTTTTGAGGATAACGGACTGTGGAAGAGTGCTATTATCCTAAATATGCAGGGCGATAAACTGCTACTTACCGATGCGGGTAATCATATCACTGTGGCCGAAAAGTCGAAATGCAAGTTGCTACCCATTGAATTGAACTATAACGAGGGCGACTCGGTATTTGCTAAGATTGGTCATACGTTTCAACCCGATTGCAAGGTGGTGAAGGTGGACCGACGCGTGGGGAGAATTAGAGTTGAGAAAAACGCCCAAACGTATGTGGTTAGTATGCTGGACGTGACCAAAAAACTTGACGAATTGCCCAAGAAATAAACCTGTGCATGTGGCTTAGCGGGCATTTGTTGCTGGCGGGTTTACGCCCTCTTGCCTTGCTAAATGCATGCAATGAACCTATTAAGAGATGAATATTATCATGAAAAAATTATCGTTAATACCATTGGTGCTGATGCTTTTAGGCGTGATGACGGCCAATGCAAGCACATTGAAGCGTAAGTGCAGTAGAGAAGACTTGTCGCTGCTTTGTCTAAAAGATACCTTTGATGAGCAAAAACAGCACAAAAATACCTTGGACGAGAGCCAAGACGGCTGCTGCTGTGGCGAAGAGGAGGAAGATGAAGCAACGGTTGACGAGAGATATTGGGGCAGTGAGCTGATTGAAGGCTGGAAAGATATGGGAATAGAACTGCCTGGCGACCTGAAGAATAATAATGTTAAAACGCTTACTTTGGCCTTTTGCAAGGCTTGGCCCGGAAAGGAAGGCAATCCACAAGCGCTGTTTATCAATTTCGCTAAGAAAAAAGGGCAGTTCAAACAGTTTAATTATGGCTATTCGGATGAACCGGTTATATTCGAAAGTTCCACCAAAGCGTTTAATGATGACAACTCTGGCGACGTGATTTTTGATAATACTAATGGTTGGACGCGTGTTGAATGCCTTAACGGGCAGGTGTTAGAGAGCGCGCTATGGACACGCTCTGACGGACATAAATTGCTGATTATTAGTTTGGCTTACGAAGATTCGGAGGTGAACACACATTTGTATGTGGCCTATGATTATAACCCTAAGACGCGCACTTTAACCCCCGATGTAACCATACAAAAATGCTTAACACAAATAAAGGGCTTGACTTGCCAATTGCCAAAGAATGGTAAGGATGTGGGATTGCGTAATTATGGCGAAGGAAACCTGAGATTTTATTATCTCAGATGGAATGGTTATGGCTTTTCTAAACCCGAAAAAACAACCGAATCTGCGTATTATATCCCATGATGTGGGCTTCATTTTATTTGCAGAAATAGTTTTGATTACAAAAGATTGGTAACTTTGTTCTTGGTTATGCGCGTGATGCGCGCCTATAAAGGTTTAAAATTGAAATGCTAAGAGGATGGCACGCCTAGTTAATGGCCAATAAATCGTTGGCGCAATTGCCTATTTCTACAAGCGAGTAAATAAAAAGAGCGGGTTTGTAGGGGGAAACCCTGCAAACCCGCTTATTATTTAAGCCTGGTATTCGCTAAATGGCAACCTTATAAAAAGTGGAGGCCATGGCGCGATACCTGTAAAGTAAGCCTTATTTTTTAACGCTTTCTTCCATCAACTTGTTAAAATCGTCGAGAGAAATCTTCTTCTTCTTCAACTTAACCACCTTCTTCAAGACCTCAACCAGCTTGTTTTCAACAGCGCGGTCAACAAATCCATCGAGAGTTTCGCGGTTCTTCAGCATCTCGCGCACATAGTTATCAATAGTTTCATCGGGCAAGTTGGTCATGCCATATTGTGCAAACTGAATGCGAGCTTGCAGGCGAGCAGCTTCAAACACGTCTTCGTCGTTCACCTTTACATCGTAGGTTTTTACCAAACGCTCCTTGATAAGGTGCCATTTCAGTTCTTCAACGCTAGCTTCGTACTTCTCTTCAACCTCTTTTTCTTCTTTCACGTTCTTCTTCATGATGCGTTTTAGCATCTCATCGGGGAACTGAAGCTTGCCCACTTTCTTCTCACAGTAAGCGCGAAGGTCTATCAGCAGTTTGTATTCGCTGTTAGTAACGAGTTGGTTGGCAATACCTTCAGCAATCTTCGAGCGGAAGTCGGCCTCGTCTTTCACGTTGCCTTCGCCATAAACAGCGTCGAACAATTCTTGGTTAACGGGAGCTTTGCAGTAACGAGTAATCTCCAATACGTGGAAAGCAAAGTCTGAATCAACGTTGGCAGCCTCTTCTTTGCTGATACCCAGCATCGACGATACTTCAATCTCGCTTTCAGGGAACGCCTTTTTGGGGTTGAACACCACCACTTCACCGCGTTTCAAGCCGTCGAACAACTTCTTTTGGTCTTCAACCTTAATGTATTCGGGCATTAGCGTAGCGCCTTCTTTCACGATACCGCCTTCTTTTTCGCTACCGTCGGCGTTCAATTCCTTCATGTCGCCCTTCAGCATATCTTTGGGTTGGTAGTCTTCCACCTGTTCGTACTTACCAGCGCGCGAAGCAAACACGTCAACTTGTTCGTCAATCAGTTTGTCGTCAACCGTGATTTCGTAATAGTCGAGCTTATCTTTGTCAGACAGTTCGAGTTCGAATTCGGGAGCAACAGCAATGTCGAAGACGAAGGTATAGGGGGCAGGTTTAGCCAAATCTTGAGCTTCTTGTTTGTCCGAAGGCATGGGTTCGCCCAAGAAATGAATGTTATTGTCTTTAAGATAGCCAAAAAGGTTATCGCCAACAAACTTTTGTATCTCTTCCATCTTCACCTGTTCGCCAATTTGTTTCTTAATGAGCGCTAGGGGAGCTTGACCGGGACGGAAGCCAGGTAGGTTTGCTTTTTTGCGGTAATCTTTTAGTGCTTTCTCCACTTTCTCGTTGTAGTCGGCCTCTTCAACGGTGATGGTAAGCAGGCCATTCACCTTGTCGGCGTTTTCAAATGAAATCTTCATCTTCTATATATTTATTGTTTTGTTATCTTAATGTTTATGTTTGGCAGTTACTAACATCTTTTTAGCTAAGGCGTTAAGCAACCTGCTGTATTGGTGTTATAGCCGGTTTGTTACTCGCAGAAGTTGCCTTAGTTGTATTTGCATGCCCACAATGAAGTGCAAAATTACTTATTATTGCCGTAATTACCTAATATATATGATGAAAAATGATTTTTGTAGGCTTCCCAGAGAGTGGTTGAACGAATCAAAAGCAAAGATTTTTCTGTTAAGGCAGGCTCTAAAAATACAGTAAAGGTAATTTTTAGAACCTGCCTTAACTTACTAATTCTTATGTCGCATCATCCTCCATTTCTGCTTCGAAAATCATACATCCAGCTTCTTTTGGATGGTCTTGAACTAGCAGAGAAGCGGGTTCTTTACGTAACTTCCATATCATGAGTATGTCGCCTGCTGCTGATGTAATGAAAATTATTCCCCACAACAACAACGACACACTTCTCAAAGGATAGGCAAGCAATAAGGGGAGTATGCCAAGAATAATCAAAGGCATAAGCCCACCAATCCTATAATGTTGCATGGTTAGCGGCTCTTTGCAATGACAATATGGGGTTAGCATTGCCCAAATCACGCCAAAGCGAATACTCCTAAATCCGTGCTTTGCAAAACATGCCCATGTGATGCCGTGAATAAGCTCGTGAGCAACAATGCCAGCAACGAGCATAACGAGCACCAACACAGCTGCTCCCAAGGGGTTTACATCCTTTAAAAGGCTGCCCTCAAAATCTCCAAATGAGGGCGTACCCCACAGAACATACCATGTAGCCGAACTGATTAATGCCACAAAGGCAAAGAAAATTAGGGCAAAAACGTTTGCCCAAGCGAGATTGATGGTGACCTTTCGCTGTTTCATAAGCTAAATAGATAGATGCTTTTATGTTATTTGTTTTGAAGTTGTCTGTCAGGGGGCAGCGTTGTTGCTTGGCTTTTCAAAAGTACTCAATATCATCTAACCAAACAAATATATTGTCTACAAAAACATTTTCGTGCAGTTATTTTGCACGAAAGGTGTGCAATATCACCGCGAACAGGTTTTACAACGAAAAAGAGAGTTTAAAAAGCAACTCGCTTGGGCGCAAGCGTGTTTGCAGATATATCTGTTGTGCGTTGGCATTGTAGGTTTGTTCCAAGCTTGTTGTTCCCCATACATTGTTGTATATGAGTGTTGCCTCCCAGCGTTTTTGGCGATAAGACACAGACAGGTCGGTGAAAAAGCTGTTGCTTATGCTCTTGTCTTGGCTCTGGAACAACTCGTTTGACAGTTCCATCTGCCATTTCCCAGGTAAGAAATAGAGCCTAAGCCGATGGTGAAGAAAGCTTTGCCGGTTGTTGAATAGGACGTGGTTTTTGCCTTTTCGCGCGCTCGTGTTATACGAACTCTTGTGTTCAATAGAGAAAACCTCCCACGGATGGTAAGCAATGGCGATACCCGTAGACAGGTCGCGCCTTGTAAAGTCTACCACCTCTTTGGCAATTAGCAATTGGTATTTGGTGTTGGATGCCGAGGCGTTAAGTTCGATAGACGCTTTACCCCAACCAATAGACTTGCCGATGCCACCGCTGATGCTGGTGCTGGTGTTGTGGCTTGTGTGTTGCGAGGCTCTGCTTTTATAAAATCCGTCTTCGAAAACGCTTTCGTAAAGCGGCAGATTGCTTGTGCGACTGTACGAAAGGCCGAGGTTGCCAAACAAGCCCCGTATAACATCGTTGTACTTCCACGTGTTACTTAGCATGTTGGTTGTGGTGGTGTTGAGCTGCGCCTTTCCCTGTATAAGCGAATAATAGTTGGTAAATACAGGAGCCTCGATATATGAAGAGAAGGCGTTGGGCGACAGTGCATGACTGAAAAGCATGTCCGCGCTCCACCTGCTTGTTAGCCGATAGTTGGCAAACACAAAGGGTTCGAGATGGAATGTGGGCTTGCTTTCGTCCCCGTATTTTCGATATAGCAGTTCGCCACTTAGCCCTGCGTTAAGCTTTAAGCTAGGGCTGATGTAGCTAAGTGAGGGCATTACGTAAACTTGCGCTTGCGTATATGTGGCGTTAAGGCTGGTGTAGAAGTTGTCTAGCCTCATCTTTTGGCGCTTATAGGCCGCCCCTATGTTGTAGGTTATGTACATTCCAAGCAGCTTATGCCTAAATCCTGTGCTGGCATCCCATTCTATTTTTTGCTGCGATATGCGCTCCGTACTGCCGTTGACGAGCAGCAACGAAGAGGGCAGCTCGTTGTAGAGGAAACGCGACTTGATGGAGAATGTGTTGTTGTTGGACAGGGTTTTAATCCATTCGAAGTTGTCTGAAAGCACTTTCTTGTCTCTGTTTGCCCTTTGAAGTATGGGGGCGTGGTTCAGCATGGCCTCTCCCCTCGAACGGTTAAAGCCGATATAGCCCTTGGCAACGTTGGCGAAATAATGATTGTCTTTGTTTACTTTATAGGTTAGTTCGGCAGACCATTCGTTGGTTTTTTCGTTCAACGCCTCGTCTTCTGTAACGCTAACCCCCGTTGTTCCTGCATCGAGATAGGTCTTGCGCGTGTGTCCTGTCACGTTGGTTTTGTCTATTAGGCCATTAACCTGCAACCGCAGGTCGTTGTCTTTGGCGGTTTTAAACAGCCAGTTGGTAGCGAAAACGTGCGTATCGTTAAAGTTATAACGTTGGTCTGAGATTGAAGGCGTGCTTATTGTTACGCTCTCAATCAGCGGATTATCCGCATTTAGCGATGCTTTTGCAGCGGTGTAGTCGATGGTTTCGTGGCCAATGTCTTTGCCTGTGTTGTTGGTTTTGTACATCGAGATACTCTGTTTGCTTTTCGAAAACAGCATTTCCAACAGTTGGGCGTCGCGTAACAGCTGTGCCTTGCCTTGTAAAGAAGTGCCCAAACCTGCTTCCACAACACCTTGCCACACGTTCTTGGCATCATCTTTCAGCACGATGTTGAGTGCGGCCTGGTCGGAAAACTTCACCTTCTTCAATGCTTTTATGGGCTGGTGGTCTTCCAGCACTTGCACATTCTTCACTTGGTTGGCCTTGATGTTCTCGCTGGCCAATGCGTACTTGCCGCCAAGCAGGTCGGCACCTTCGATGTAGAACTTGTTGATGGCCTTGCCTTGATACTTAATTTGCCCAGACGGCGAGACCGACAAGCCAGGCATTTTGGCGATAACGTCGGCAATGCTGCGGTCTTGTTTCTGCATAAATGCAGCCACGCTGTAAGTAAGCGTATCGCCACTTCGCCTTATTTTTTCGGCTTTCACCTTCACTTCTTTCAGCATAAAGGCATCGTTCTCCAGCACAACATCCTGTCCTTGCTTAAAGTTGTTCAGTGCAATACACCTTTTAGCATAGCCTATCATGCTAAACACCACGCGTTCTGGCGTTTCGGCTTGTGGCCATTCAATGGAGAACGTGCCGTCTTCGTTGGTGTTGCAAAAGGCAACGGGCCTGTCGTCGCTGGTTCTCAGCGTTACCGACACGCCTTCAAGGGTGATGCCCTTGTTGTTAACCACCCGTCCGCCTATTGTCTGCGCCGTGGCGTTAAGACAAAACACCGTTAAGAATATAAGTGCAAATATTTTTCGCAAGTGCATCATGAAGCTTTTATTTGTCAAACTCTTCTTTCAAACATGCAGTAAAAGACGTGTCGAGTTTCGTTGGTTTTCCACTAGCATCGAAATGTTGCGGCTTTGCACCCGTCAGTCGATAGAAAAACTCATCCAAGTCTTTGCTCAACAACGAAAGCATATTGGCCATTTCTTTCGCGCTGCATTTCCTGTATTTCTTCGTTTTGAGAGCGATGGGATGTTTTACATCGTTCGTCATCCCTACACCTTCATAGCAGAATTGATTAAGGCTATCGGCGGCGAACAAAATCAGTCCAGGCAGTCCGCAAAGTTTCCATGGCCCTTCGCTAATGGGAATGTCGGGCGTATAAAATGCGCGCCATGTTCGTCCACGATAAGTGGTAGTGGCCTCGAAACATTTATAGCCCAGTATGGTGGTATCTTTGTTAGTGAGTTTCCAGCTGAATTTGGGCATGTTTTCTTCATACAAAAGCGTTTCAACAACCTGTTCGGTCACTGTTACTTTGCCTTTGTCGGGGAAGTTTTTAAGTACGCTGGTGCTTTCTCCCAAACCTGTTAACCCTTCCTTTTTCTTTTCTGCACGTATCTCATAGGCGTTGTGTCCGCGCTGTTGCATGCTGTCCGTTATCTCTTGTGCTCGTTCAAAATCACGATTGTAAAATCGCGAACTTTGGCCTGCGATATCTAAAATGCAAAGCGTTTGCGACTTGTCTTTTATTTCTTGATAGTGTTGATAGCTAAGTCGATAGGTGATAGATACGCCCTTTTCGGTCTGTGCACAGGCGGTTGTAGCACAGACGATGCTCGTAAGAGCCATGATAAATACCTTAGTTTTCATGTCTGTTTGGTTTTAATGGTTGCCCAATTTTATTTGGGCAACCTGTTGTTTAGCATTCTCTATGCTTACGCAATGAGTCTTGTTCTTCAAGTTTGCTTTTCATTTCTAACATGTCCTCATAAATGTCTATGTATGCATTAACCAGTTCTTGGGAAATATCTGCTGGGAGTTTATGAAGTTTACCATCCGATGTTATTACTACTTGCCAATTGAGGGCGTAAGAGGGTGCAGCAAACAATGAAAGGAACAAACCTAAGATAATAATAAATCTTTTCATTCGTTTTCTGTTTTGGGGTTTAACAATAGTAAGGCTTAGGAGTTGAATCATAGATTCTCTTAGCATCAAGATAATTCTCGTAAGTATCGATATACCAGTTTACGAATTCTTGTGGCCAATCAGCAGGTAGATATCCTCGACGACCATCACTAAAAATAACAACCTGAAAAGGTGCGTCACCATGTGCAGCTTTTGCTGTTAACGGTGAGGATAGACCTGTTGCAACAAGTGCAAATATAATAAATAACTTTTTCATTTTCTTTTTTGGTTGATTTAAATGTGCAGGTTTTTAAAAGTCTTAATAGTGTGTGGCCAATTATTTCGGCCGTAAATGGTGATTGATTTAAGCTGGTATCTGTGTTAAGTTTGTTGCTGTTCGCGTTTGTCTTCTAAGCTGGCTGGGCTTATTTTAAGTAAGACAATCAGCAAACGCATTAAAGTTTTATTAAATTGGCAGATTGAAATTGTCAGTCTTTATTTCGACCGCTGAGAGATACCTATCTCTTAACAATAATTTCGTGATATTTTTGTCTGCCGAAGTTGGTGTTTAGTGAATAATGTTTTTTTCGCTTGCGTGATACTCAAAGCTTGCGTGACAAGCTGACATGGGCGCATCAAAAAGCTGAAAGCGCATGGTGGTAATGTAAGTAATGCCTATATTAGAGTAACTTTTACAAGTCTATTTCTCTTAATGGTGAAAATTATCCTACTCATGCGATTCAAATTTGGTTATATCATTGTGTCTACATCACATTGTTCATGGCAATATTTTAATTGTCCACTTACATTTGCAATTTTACAACTTTTATTTTACATAACCTAATGAAAAGGAGGCAATTTGACATTGAATAACGTTTTAGGGGGGGGTATTTGTGTTATTTTAACAGAGAATTGGTCTTATGCCCGTATTTGCAAGAGGTTTACCAACAATACACAACGATTGACAAGGGGGCGGGCGCAAGTACTTGTTTCATCGTTATGGTATCTGTCACTCGCTTACCTAAAGAGCCAAGGCGGATAGATATTCTAAGTGAATCTTTATCCCGAACTGGCGTACTTGTTGCGTATGCAAGGTTCGGCTGCACCTTCCATTCGTCAGAGGTGTTGATGTGCAGAAATCGATTGCGAGGGTCCCACTTCCCCCTAATAGCAGATTTCGGAAGAAACGTTCAAGATATACCGCCGTAGTTCGAGTATTTCTCTCGCGCGTACGCGCGCGTATTATATATATAAGGTGTATGGGAGAGTAACTTGTTCTTGGCGTGTTTGGTCTTTCAATCATCATGCTTCTTACTTTTTTTTAGTGCAATAGGCGTTAAAGTGGGTGGCGTTAACCTGGAGAAGGGGATGTGTTGTGGCGACTACTAAGTAGGATAGTAAACTGATACGGTGGGTGAGAGGGGGAAATATGTAGCGCGCGACAGGCGGTTTAGTGGTGCAGGCAATGGCCCGTTAGCTTTCGGTTTATAGTGTTTAAGGGACTTGGTGTGTGCTGGCGTTAACAACTATAAGTACTAAAGGTCTGTTCTAAAAGCGCAGAAACATCTCATTTTTATTAAACAATGCAAAAATATATGGTGTATTACGAAAAAAGGTTGTAACTTTAACCCGTAATTGCCTAAACTTCTTATTAATGCTAAAGGGAAAAAACAAATTTGCAGCCATAGCTTTGGCTTTGGCGATGACTTGTGGGGCAAGCGCACAACGAAAAGTGAGTGCGCCAGCACCTTGTGGACCAGTGCCTAACGCCAACCAATTGCGCTGGCATAAACTCGAAACGTATGCTTTCTTACATTATTCGCTTAATACCTACACCGATCAAGAGTGGGGATTTGGCGATGAAGACACGAATTTATTCAATCCGTCTGACTTAGATGCACGTCAATGGGCACGAACATGTAAAGAGGCTGGCATGAAAGGTATTATCCTTACGGCTAAGCACCATTGTGGTTTCTGTTTGTGGCCTTCTAAATACACCGAGTTCTCGGTGAAAAATGCGCCGTGGAAAAACGGTAAGGGCGATGTGGTGCGCGAATTGGCCGATGCTTGTAAAGAGTATGGCCTGAAATTCGCCGTGTATCTCTCGCCCTGGGACCGCAACCACCCTGAATATGGACGCCCCGAATATGTTACTTATTTCCGTAATCAACTCGAAGAACTGCTCACCCAATATGGCGAAATGTTCGAAGTGTGGTTCGACGGAGCTAATGGTGGTACTGGATATTATGGTGGAGCAAACGAGGCTCGCAAGATTGATGGCGCCACATATTATGATTGGCCCAAAACGTTTGAGATGATACACCAGTGGCAACCCAAACTGGCCATCTGGGGCGACCGTGCTGAGCTGCGCTGGATTGGTACGGAGAAGGGTTACGCCGGATTGACAAACTGGTGTACGATAGACTACGCGTTTAATATGCCGCAAGACACTTTGATGCACGGACAGGAGAATGGTAAGCACTGGTCGCCAGGAGAGTGCGACACGTCTATTCGTCCGGGATGGTTCTATCACGACAACGAAGACTCGAAAGTAAAGAGCCTTCGCAAGCTGGTAGACACCTATTACGAGTCGGTGGGTCGTAATGCATCGTTGCTACTTAACTTCCCCATTACGCGCGAAGGTCGCATACATCCCATCGACTCGGCTCATGCTGTGGCCATGGCGCGCGTTATCAAGGCCGAATTGAAAGACAACCTTGCCACTAAAGCAAGCATAAAGGCTTCGCAAGTGCGCGGTGGTAGTGCCAAATATAATGCAAAAAAGGCCATCGACAACAGCACCGAAACCTACTGGGCCACCAACGATGGCGTTACACGTGCATCGCTAACGCTCAACTTTAAACGCCCAACAGACATCAATCGCTTTATGGCGCAAGAGTATATCGCACTGGGACAACGTGTGAAAAGCTTCTCGCTCGAAGCATTGGTGAATGGCAAATGGGTGCAACTGCGCGACCAACGTGCGCCCGAAGGTAAAACGGGCTTAACCACCATTGGCTATAAGCGCATTGTTTGTTTCCCCACGGTGAAGGCTACAAGTCTGCGTTTCACCATCAATAGCGCAAAAGCTTGTCCGCTGATTAGCAACATTGGCGTGTATTGCGCACCTGCATTGCCCGAAGATGCTGTGCAACTGCCTGCCTCGGTGCTTGCACAGGCTAACGAAAAGCAAGTGGAACCCGAACCCGTTACCTTGGCTTTGGGCGAAGATGGACCGAAAGCTGTGGACATCGACCTGCAAGAAGCGCGCGTGTACCATAGTCTTACCTATGTTCCCAAAGAGGGTACGAAAGACGGATTGGTGCTTAACTATGAGATATATGCATCAGACGACCTCGTTACGTGGAAGCGTTGGTTGGGTGGAGAGTTCTCTAACATCGAGAATAACCCCGTGGCCCAGACCGTGAAGTTGCCCGCAATCAAAACACGTTATCTCAAACTGGTGGCCACTCGCTTGCTTAAAGGCGACAAGATGGCGTGGCAACAGATTATTGTTAGATAGGAACAGCCTTAGAGCCAATCCCTAACCAGCCTCAGTACCAACTGGCCTCACCCCCAACCCCAATCGGCCTCACCCCCAACCCCTCTCCAAGGGGAGAGGGGCGTAATATGCAATGCGACAGCAAGGCAAACAAAGGCAACAACGAATGTCTTAACAAAGGCATAAGGCCGACAACGAATGGCTTAGCAAGGCCATAAAGATAACAACGAATGTCTTAACAAAGCAAATATAAAAGCAACAACTCAACCCAACAAGGCATACCACTCCCCTCTCCCCTTGGAGAGGGGTTGGGGGTGAGGCCAGTTATGAGTGATACTCCTTAATTAAATAAGAACATGCAACAAACAAATTCAGAAACCAACGTTAGTAGGCAAAACCCCATAACATGGGTGCCCTCGGTGTACTTTGCCATGGGTTTGCCATTCGTGGTTCTTAACATGGTGGCAGTACTAATGTTTAAAGGTTTGGGTGTTAAAGACAGTCAAATAACCTTTTGGACATCGCTCATCATGATGCCCTGGACTTTCAAATTCTTATGGAGTCCATTCTTGGAACTCTATCGGAGCAAGAAATTCTTCGTCGTAACCACCCAGTTGGTTACGGGGGCAGGTTTCGCGCTTGTGGGTCTTGCACTCAATTTACCCCATTATTTCACCGTGTGTATCGCCCTAATGGCCCTCATCGCTTTTAGCGGAGCCACCCACGATATTGCCACAGACGGCGTTTACATGGCCGAATTGAGCAAAGAAGACCAAGCCCGCTTTATTGGTTGGCAAGGTGCATTCTACAATATAGCCAAGATTGTGGCTTCGGGTGGATTGGTTTGGTTGGCCGGTTGGCTACTCAAACACTACGGAGGCGTGAAAGGCGCACCAGAAGACGTGATGCATCACGCCGCTGCACAAGCCTGGATGGTGGTGATGGTGGCCCTTGGTGTGCTGATGCTTCTTTTGGGTTTCTACCACATGCGCATGCTTCCTCAAGGCGGAAAGCGTACCGAAAAAAGCATGACAGCCGCCGAAACACTCAACGAACTGGTGCGTGTGCTGGGCGATTTCTTCAAAAAGCGCCACATCTTTTATTATATCGCTTTCATCATTCTCTATCGTTTTGCCGAGGGATTTGTGATGAAAGTGGTGCCACTATTCCTCAAAGCTGGTCGCGAAGTGGGCGGTTTAGGCCTGAGTGAAGAAGAAATAGGGCTGTATTATGGCACGTTTGGCGCGGCCGCCTTCGTGCTTGGTTCGATATTGGCAGGCTATTACATCTCGCACTTCGGACTAAAACGCACGCTGTTTTCGCTGTGTTGCGTGTTCAACTTACCCTTTGTGGCCTACACATTGCTGTCGTGGTATCAACCCGAAAACGGCATATTCATAGGCGAAGCCATTATTTTAGAATACTTCGGTTATGGTTTTGGCTTCGTGGGATTAACCCTTTTCATGATGCAACAGATAGCACCAGGCAAGCATCAAATGGCACATTACGCCTTTGCATCGGGCATTATGAACCTTGGTGTGATGTTGCCTGGTATGGCCAGTGGTGCGTTTAGCGATTGGCTGGGCTACAAATATTTCTTCATTTTCACCCTCGTGGCTACCATTCCCGCATTCCTCATCACCTATTTTGTGCCGTTTACGTACGAGGATAAGAAATAAAAAAGCCTCACCCCCAGCCCCTCTCCAAGGGGAGAGGGGAGTAATATGCAGGGTTACAACAAAACAATATAATAACATTTGCAAAGCCATACAGCAACCATATACAAAGCAACAACAAGGCATATCACTCCCCGTTCTCCTTGGAGAGGGGCTGAGGGTGAGGCCGTAAAATAAATTACCCATAATTCCCAAGTCCTCTTGTCGCGCCACAGCCGCAAACCAAGGAGCGAAGAGAGGCAACATAAAGATATGAAAGAACTAAAAGACATCATGCCCTGGGAAGAACGTCCCACTGGTTGCGCCGATGTAATGTGGCGTTATTCAAAGAATCCCGTTATCGGACGTTACCACATCCCCACATCAAACAGCATCTTCAACAGTGCCGTAGTACCCTTTGAAGACGGATTTGCTGGCGTTTTCCGCTGCGATAACAAGGCCGTGCAGATGAATATCTTTGCCGGATTTAGTAAGGATGGTATCAACTGGGATATCAATCACGAACCCATCGTGTTCGAAGCTGGTAACACGCAAATGATAGAGTCGGAATATAAGTACGACCCACGCGTTACTTGGATTGACGACCGTTATTGGATTACCTGGTGCAACGGCTATCATGGTCCTACAATCGGCATCGCTTACACCTTCGACTTCAAGCGTTTCTACCAGTGCGAGAACGCTTTCTTGCCCTTTAACCGCAATGGCGTGCTCTTCCCGCAGAAGATTAACGGCAAGTTTGCTATGCTTTCGCGCCCTAGCGACAACGGACATACGCCTTTTGGCGACATCTATCTAAGCTATAGTCCTGATATGAAGTACTGGGGCGAACATCGTTGCGTGATGAAAGTAACTCCTTTCCCCGAAAGCGCATGGCAATGCACTAAGATTGGTGCAGGCTCTGTGCCTTTCCTCACCGAAGAGGGTTGGCTGATGTTCTACCACGGCGTTATTACCACATGCAACGGTTTCCGTTACTCGATGGGTGCCGTATTACTTGATAAAGATAATCCCGAACGTGTGCTTTATCGCACTCGTCCTTATCTGCTTGCGCCTGCTGCTCCCTACGAATTGCAAGGCGATGTACCCAACGTGGTGTTCCCTTGTGCTGCACTTAGCGACGGCGAACGCGTGGCTGTGTACTATGGCGCTGCCGATACCGTGGTGGGAATGGCCTTTGGATACGTAAAAGAGATTATCGAATTTGTGAAGAATAACTCAATTGTGTAAGGAGTAAAGGAGTAAGTAGTAAAGTAGTAAGTAGTAAAGTAGTAAGTAGTAAAGTAGTAAGTAGTAAAGGAGTAAGTAGTAAAGGAGTAAGTAGTAAAGTAGTAAAGTAGTAAGTAGTAAAGTAGTAAGTAGTAAAGTAGTAAGTAGTAAAGTAGTAAG
>NZ_CALKQY010000028.1:0-55366 GCF_937990675.1 Hoylesella shahii
AGCTGCTCAACGGAAGCATCCACATGCAGATGTTCTGCGGTGTGCTGATAGACCCTAAGTACATTTTGCCCAAACGTAGAACTTATTTGTTCCTTCTGCACAAGCACCTAAGTTGATGCCTTGTCCTCCTCCCCCACTTTTACAATGGCTAAATGCATTTTCCTCCTCTACATCTTATGCACTTTTTTAAAACCCATTGTTACGTTACGCGTGATAACACTGAGCAAAAACAACGGTTTTGACACCCAAACCGCCCGATGACGCATAATAGTCGCTCTCATTATTTGTAAAATATTTACACCAAATTTTAACATTATGAGTGCCTTCGTTGTGAAAATTCCTGGCGTGGGGCTTATTTTTGCGCGTATTTCTGAAGTTTATAACACGCTGGTTTACTGACATTTACCAATAAAAACGCAAAAATATACCATTTTTTGGCGTTGAATAGAGGATTGCTGCATAATTAAACACGTCGCTAAAAGTCACTAAGCGGTTTTCCTTTCCTAATTACTAAAACGCTTATTAGCAACCATTTATAAGTTTCGTACACATTTCTTGTGTACTACTTACAGCATAAAAACATGCGTTTTGCTGCATTTCACCCCGCGTTTAGCACCATTTCACCCCGCGTTTAGCACCACTTAGCATTGCGTTTTGCAGGAGTTAGCATTGCGTTTTGCTGCATATTGCAATGCGTTTTGGTGCTAAATGCAGTACATCTGCAAAGCTTTAAACCGAATATTCATAACGTTTCGAACCCAAAATTGGGGCAGTTTTTCTTCAAAAAGAAAGGCAAAAGCATAGTAAATTGCAAAAAACGGGGTGAACAAGTGCGCAAAACCCACCGCCCCTTTCGCCTATTTGCCACATTTTACATACGTTTTGAGAGGATTGTTTGTCTAGATGTAGCAGCCACAAAAACATGTTTTGTAAAATATTCTTATCGTCTTAACGATTCTCTAATTGACTTTAGCCACAAAAAAGCCCACCCCATGCACCCTCGAAAGGGAGCAGGGATGGGACAATGATTAGTTTCTAGAGGATATTAACAGACTCATAGGCGTTATTAACAACTTTCTAGGCGATACAATCTACCTACTAGGCACTATCAATAACCCTATAAGCGTTTGTTGATAACCTACAAGGCGATACAATCTACCTACTAGGTGCTATCAATAACCTTCAAAGCGTTTGTTGATAACCTTCTAGAGGTTATTAACGAATAACTTTCTCTGTTTTCTTTGTGCCATCGGCATACCTCGTTACAACGATGTTAACCCCTTCGAAGGGCTGTGCCGACTGCATACCGGCAGCATTGTAATAGCTAACGCTTACCACGCGCTTACCGCCAGCAGGCTGTTCCACGCCCATTGTGGTTTGGCGCTTCACTGTTAAGCTGCGTTTGGCTGGTGTAATTGTTTGGTTAAGCTCGGTTGGAATGCTCAACACATACACTTGCTTACCCGCGCACACTAAGTTGCCAGCTGGGTCGAAGGCCATCTGATATACCTCTGCGCCAATGCCTTCGTAGCTGTATTTCTTAGTTAGCGTGGGTGTAGAACCGTTCCATGCCACATCAAAGAATTGCAAGGCATAGCTACCATCGCATATCACGAGCGTTTTGCCATCGTCGCTAACAGCAAAACCCGACCGGCGCGAGCCATTAAGATTGTCGGCCCAATCGGGATTACCCGAATTAAAGGTGCAATTACCATCCTTATCCACAAACATAAGCGAGGGTACACCCTTAGTGTTGTTGCCAGCACCGCGGAACTGTGCCACCCAAAGTCCTCCGTCAGGACCAGCAGCCAGGTTGTCGTCGGTGTTGATTAGTCCTGCCACCTTTAGCATTTTGCTTGGTTCTTTGTTCCACGAAGTAAGCACCGAACCATCGGCCTGGCCAATGTTATACACGCCAATGGCCGCCTTCAGGTCTTCGAGGCACACATATAGTTTGGCATCGGCACCACTTCCTGTGGCCAGCACCATCGAAGCCGACGAGCCAACGTTTTGTCCATCGTTGGTGATAAGTCCCTTTTCGTTGCGTTGTCCGATAAAGAACTGTTCGAAATTGCCCTCCATCTGTGCCGGGTTGGCGATAAACACGCCCGAATTGTTATCGCTATATTCGGCAATATAAAGTTTGCCAGTGGCGTCAACACTCATTCGGTAGTTGCCCGTGAGGTTTTGTCCGCCTTTATAAGGCATGGTATTGGTGCGCACGCCGTTGGCATTGCACACGTAAACGCCCGTAGCCTCGGCCTTTTTCTTATCGCTTTCGCCCACGTAGATACGTCCAAAGAAATCGCTTTCGGTGCTCTTGTCTATGGCCACCGTGGCGCGATTGTAGGCAGTTGTAGCCGCTTCGGGGTTAATGCGGTTAATCATAGCGATGTGATTGCCAGTGAGGCACACAGCCCAGTTAAGTTCTTGCTTAAGCGCACCCGGCAGTTGGTCGGTGGCAAAGTCGAAACTATTGTGGCCTTCTATCACATTGTTAAGAGGCAATTGTCCCACTTCGGTGCCCGTTTTGGCATCGGTAAACACCAGTTTAGCCGTTGTGGGCTGCGCATTGGCATCAAACGAGAAGGTGTAACGTTCGCCAGTCTGGGCCAAACGCAAGTTGTAGGCATACACACCTTTCACTGCGGGCTGTTCAACGCCCTTAGTGGTAAAGTTGGTTAGCACGCTATCGGCAACAAGGGTAAGGGTGATGTCGGTTCCGTTAACGGTGGCAGTGGCAGCCATGAAGCCAACATTTTGCAGAGGCGAGGCAAGGTCTAAGGAAGAGGTTTTAATCAGTTGTGCCTTCTCCAAGCCCTCACTAACATCAAACAGACGCAGTCCGGCCACCTTTTCGTCCTTGAGATAAGGCGTGGCCAAGAGTGTGTGTTTGGCATATTTAAAGAACACAGCTCCCGAGGCAGCAGCCACTTCGCCCTCGCCACCTAAGATATTGGCAGGCAAGCGGCCCAACACTTTGCTATCCACATTAGAAGATTGGGCAGGCTGGAACTCCATAGGAGGCGTAACATTGCCATCAACCACCCATTGTTCGTCGCCAAAGGGCGATGCCGACAGCTTATAATCTTTGCCCAACTTCACCTCAGTGAGATTGCTGCTGGCATTGAATGTTTTCTCAGTAAAGAGCGAAGCAGTGATGGTGTTGTTTTCAACGTAGAGCACCAAGTTTCTGATACCCTTAGCCACACCGTTGGCATTGGTGGCGCCAACAATCACCTTACAGCTTTTGGCAGCACCACTCACAGCCACCGTTTTACCCATATCGGCGTTATAGAAGTTAACCGAGCTTTGCGTTGTGAGCCATTCAGTGGGGTTGGCATCCATGTCTTGCCATTTAAAAATGCGCAGAGTGCCACGCTTATACCCCTCATCCACATCCACTTGTTCATCGCTGAACTGGCATTGCACACTGTTTACGCCCACCAACTGTCCGTCGGCAGTAAAAGCGATGTCGTTCAAACGACTGTGGAAGCCCTTATTATCGGTTTCGGCAGCAGGCAGTCCGTTGGTGCTGATTTGTTTTTCAATTTTCTTAGTGGCGTTGTTCACCAGATAAAGTTGGGGCGTACCGTTGTCGTCGGTCAAAATCACCGTTTTACCTTCGCGACAGATGGCCCGTTTCACCACCCCCTTTAGCTTCAAGGTAACAGCCTCTTCGGTCTTCATATTCAGGGCCTCGGGCATGGTTAAGTAAGCCGGTTGCACGGGGTCGGGATAGTTTTTGAAGTTTTGTTTAGGCGGTTCGAAGCCCACGGCCTCAAGATAGAGTTTGGTATAAGCCGTTTGATTGGCCTTTACCACCAGTTTATCCATACTCTGTGCCACAAGCTTTTGGTACTCGGTGGATGTGGCATCGGCAGTAAAATTGCCTTGGGGCTTGTAGCCATCGAGCGTTGCACGCACGGAGTATTCGCCTGGTTCGAGGTCTTCGAACACAAAGATGCCATTGTAAAGCGTATCAACCTGATAGCTTTTCAGCGCTTTATCGCCCTTAAAGAGCGTAACCTTTGCCCCGTTGAGTGGCATCCATTGGTCGTTGGTGCGTGGCGCATAATGAAACAAAGGGTTAACAATAAGCTGGTGAAGATCTTTCACAGTGCCCATGATATAGCCAGTGGTTTCGGGTTGAAGATTAAATATTTGCGCCAATCCACGTGTCATTCTTATAGCATCCTGCTTGCAGTAGTCGGCATTGAGCGCACGATGGCGTGCGGGCTGATAAGTATGGAAATAGCCTTCGATAAGAAAACCAGGCACACCATGCTTTAAAACGCCCAGATAGCCTTCGTAGTCGCCATGTGTGCCTTTGCGCACGGCCGAGCTACCATAAAAAGAGATGTCGCCCCTAACATTAACATTGGTTCTGCTGTAAAAGCTTTGCGGGTCAAGTTCGTCCATGTAATGCGGTTCCCACATCTTCATGGCCATGTCTCGGCTTCCAGCAACCAAGTCGCCATTTTCGCCATCACGCCCCCTATAAAGAATGAGGGGATAATTGGTGTTGCCCCCATCGGTGGCAGCATTAGAGTGCACCGAGATAAAGAAGTCCATGTTGTTGGCGTCTACCTCTTCGCAAATTTCAGACAAAGCGCGGTCGAACTTTTTGTTTTCGGCATTGCCTTCAACGTAAGGATAGGGTCCGTTGTCGGTTCTTGAGAGCATAATGTTCTCGCGTTTCACACCCATCTTCACCAGTTTGTCTACCATGGGTAGAGTTCTCATCAAGACAGTGGTCGACTCATAGAATCCGTTTTTCCCAGGTCTTCCTGTTTCAGGCAAGTTGGGATAAGGGATAGTGGGCAGCGGACGGTCGTTAGGTCCGTAGCACCCATGTCCAGGATTGAGGTAGATGCGCAATTGTTTTGCGTCTTTTGTTTGAGCTTGCGCAAGCCCAACAAAGGCCATTGCGATAAAAAGTAAAAATTTCTTCATGGCTGTAGGCTTTTAGTTACGTTCATTACATAGGCCTTTCCGTTAGGCGTAGAAAAAACAATCTTGCCTGCCTTAGTAGCCACTTTGGGATACATGGCAATGAGCGAGTCGGGTGTTAGCGTTTGCTTTTGTCCCTGAAGGTTAGTGGCCACGATGTGCGAAGCATAAACAAAGTCGCCATCGTCTTCATCATACATACCCACAACGGTGTTGTCGTCCCACCATTGCGGAGCCCTAATAACGCCAAGCGGCCTTACATCAGTTCCATCGAGATTGCACACAAAAGTGCCTTCTGCCCCCACGTAATACAAAATCTTGGTTCCGTTGGGCGAAAGCGATGGCCACAGATAACTCTTATCCTTACCATTGGGCGAGAGATTGTGTGTTTTTCCGTTACGCGAAATCATCAATTGGCGGTTGTTGATGCTTAGCACCACCCCTTTTTTGTTAGAAACTTTGCTTTCGAAGCCTTTAGCCGCAACCTGTCCGCGCGTCACGGGCATAGCAGCTTGATTGTTGATGCTCACCCCTTGCAGGCTGCGTGTGGGAGCAACAAGTTCTTGGCTTTTTCCCGTTTCGAGGTTTATGCTGTGCAAAGACACCATGCGAAGTCGTCCAGCGGTGAACGAAATTTCGCGATACACCACCCTTTTGCCATCGGGCGACACACGTGCATCATAGCCAGCACCAGCAGCTAGCGAGATGTTTTGCGCCCTACCCGAATTTAAATCCAGCTTAGTGAGTCCGCGATTGTCGTCGGCTGTGAGCAAAAGAAAATCTCCCTGCCCACTGATAGCCACCACCTTGCTCCCCACATCGGGTGGAAGCGCCACTGGAGCGAGGCTGTTAACGTTAAAAACTTGTGCCCCAGCGCCAACAGATAATGTGGCAGCAAAGGCTAATAATAATTTTCTCATACGAAGCTTGTTTTAGGTTAAAAAAATACTGTTAAGTTTATTAGCAAGCAAGTTCACGTAGGAAAGATTGTGCAGCACATTGCTTTGAAAATACGAATGTGGACATTAGTTGGCATGTTGCTGGTAGAAAAGAAAGATTTCTCATCATGATTGTGCGCACTTTAGTCTACAGCTTGTATAGAAAGCAGACATCAAAGAGAGGCATAGCACATAGCAATCAATACATGAACGTATAAATTTAGGCTTTCATTGGCTGCGCACCTACAGCCGAAAGATGGTCGTTGCGATGGTGTTGAGGACATATTGCCCATGGTTTTGCATGCAAAGCAGGCGATTAAAGTTGCACGATAAAGACTTGTAACTCCTCATCATTGCCCTTAAATTCGCTCTTGTGGCAAGCTCATCCCTTGATATTCTCTAGTAAAAACAAATCAAAATAATAAGTTTCTTAAAGTTTTGCATCACATTTGGTTGTTATTTCGAATGCAACAAACTAGGCTTCGCTGGCATAAAATATGCTTTTTGTGGCCTTTGATGCTCGATTGTGCGAAGTTAAGAAATAAACAACGACCTGCAATAAGACTTAATTTATTTTCATGATATTTAAATTTTGTAATGAACTAAATCCCAATAAAAAGCCCAAAACAGGCCTAAGAAAAGCAAAAAAGGAAAATTTTGAATGTTAACAAACCCAAGAAAAACATCCCAATAACAGCAAAACAGATAGAAAATAACTTGCAACAGGAATAGCTATTCGTAAACATTAAAAATAAATTTGCCCAGAGTGCACCGTGCAAAATGAGCTTTTAACAGAGAATAAGACGAAAAGTTGTTTGCTATATTTGTTAAATAAATAACAAATTGCTATCTTTGTAACTTAAAAACAACTGTTAGATGCATGATAAGCATTGGTAACAAAACAACTTTGAGAGATGAAAAAACGCGCAGTTGCTTTTTGCTGGATGGCCCTGCTGTGGATGCAAGCAGCACAGGCACAAACTAGATGCGTGGTGGTAGACATGGAAACGCGCCGCCCGCTTAAAGCAGTGCGGGTGATAACAGAAGACAACATCACGGTTGAAACCGACTATACGGGCACGTGTTTGTTACCAAAAACATTTAAAAAACTGAAGTTTGTGGGCTATGGATATATGCGCCGACTGATGAATAAGGAAGAACTAACGGATACGGTGCAGCTGCTTTCCACTATGCTTAACGAAGTGGTGGTGTATGGAAAGGCACCAAAACCAGGTTTCGATATTAAAGAAGCTGCAAGGCGGAGTGCACGAATTGGAGCTAGTATGTCGCCAGGAGGGTTTGGAGGATTTGACTTCTTTAGAATGTTCGACAAGCGCACAAGACGCCCTTCGAAGAAAGAACGCGAAGCTAACGAACGCATACTTAAAACCTACTAACTGCCAAGTGTGACAGTGAAGCTTAATGCTTCGGCCATACAATCATGCAGCTTTTACCCTATCTTCGGCCCCAAAAAGGCGTTCGCCCAATAACCCAAACAATAAAAAAACAATTAATACAATACACAAAATGTACTTAAAACAAATTTTCCTTGGCGCATTAGGACTGCTTTTTGCAACCTTTGCACAGGCACAAGCGCCCAAAACAACTGCCAACTACCGTGTGGTGCCCCTTCCACAAGAAATTAGCAACACATCGGCAGGGGCTTTTGCACTCAACGCCCAAACGCGTATTGCCTACCCCAAGGGTAACGCAGTCTTGCAAAAAGATGCCGAACTGCTGACACAATACCTCTTTGAAGCAACCAAAGTGCGCCCCACACTTACCACTAACGCACAAGGGCGCAACCTCATTGTGCTGTCGGCCACACTGAAAAACAACAATAAGGAGGCCTATCGCCTTGATGTAAGCAAAGACCGCATTAGCATCAACGGAGCTTCGGCTGCCGGAACGTTCTATGGCATACAAACATTGCGCAAGGCGATACCGCAAACAGGAGCGCAAAAACTGTTTTTTCCCAGCGTAACCATCAACGACCAGCCCCGCTTTGGTTATCGTGGCGCGATGCTCGACGTGGCTCGACACTTCTTCTCGTTCGAAGAAGTGAAAACCTTTATCGACATCTTGGCCCTGCACAACATCAATCGCTTTCATTGGCACTTAACAGATGACCAAGGTTGGCGCATAGAAATAAAGAAGTATCCGCGACTAACCGAGGTTTCGTCGATGCGTCCCGAAACGATGGTGGGCCACGATGCGAGTAAGTTCGACGGCAAACCACATGGCGGATTTTACACACAAGAACAAGCTCGAGCCATTGTGAAATATGCAGCCGATAGACATATCATGGTTGTTCCCGAAATAGACATGCCTGGACACATGGTTGCAGCCTTGGCAGCTTATCCAGAATTGGGTTGCACAGGCGGTCCCTATAAGGTGCGCACCACGTGGGGTGTGGCCGAAGACGTGCTATGTGCAGGCAACGAACGCACCCTGAAGTTTGCCAAAGATGTGCTTTCGGAGGTGATGAACATCTTCCCTGGCGAATATCTCTACATTGGTGGCGACGAATGTCCAAAGTCGAGCTGGGAAAAATGCTCACGTTGCCAAGTCCTTATTAAAGAAAAAGGATTGGCAACAGACGAAAAACATACGGCCGAAGAACGCCTCCAAAGCTACTTTATGAGCGACATAGCCAACTTTATCACGGCTCATGGACGCAAAGTTGGCGGTTGGGACGAGATTTTGGAGGGCGGAATAGCCCCCAATGCCACAGTGCTGTCGTGGCGTGGAATGGAAGGTGGCATAGAAGCAGCACGATTAGGACACGACGCCATAATGTGTCCTGTGTCGCATCTCTACCTAGACTATTACCAAACGGCCGATCGCGAGAGTGAACCAACGGCCTTTAATGGCTTCATACCCATTGAAAGAACCTACGACTTCAACCCCGTATCGCCCAAACTTACTGCCAACGAGGCTAAACACATCATCGGTGTGCAAGCAAACGTATGGACGGAATACATGAAGACGTTTAAACAAGTGGAATATATGACGCTGCCTCGACTGGCTGCAGCAAGCGAAGTGCAATGGACAATGCCCGAAAAGAAAAACTTTGACGACTTTGCCAACCGCATGCCACAACTACTCAATGTGTATAACTTGAACAAATACAACTATGGGCGCCACTTGTTCAATGTGAACATCGACGTAACGGCTGCAGACAAACCCGGTAGCATCAACATAACGCTTACTGCACGCAAGGGGGCCACCATCTATTACACCCTTGATGGAAGCAAACCCACAACAAAGTCCAACCGATATACACAAACCTTCACCGTGAACAAAAGCTGTAAACTGCGCACCATCGCCGTTTATCCAAGCTTCACTAGTGGCGAGAACACTGAAGACTTACTCATCAGTAAGGCTACTATGGCCAACGTGAAATATAACGTTGAACCAAACAATAAATACCCAGGACTGTCTCCTCGCGAACTAACTAACGGCCTACAAGGTAACGTTATCTTTAACTCTGGTAGATGGGTGGGATACGAAGGCAAAGACCTTGACCTCACAATAGACCTCGGTGAGGTGAAACCCATCCGCCTTATTAGCGTGCGCACATTGGTAAGTCCGTCGCAATGGATTATGCCTCATCGCGGTATATGGATGTGGGTGAGCACAGACGGCAAGAACTTCGAAGACATTTACGACCTACCAGCAGAACCAATGCCGGCCAATAAGCCCGACTATATCGACACAGACAACGTGCTTTTGCCTATGCCGAAAGACGCACGCTATGTTCGCATCAAGATGTTATCTGAAAAGAGCATGCCTGCTTGGCATCCCAATGCTGGAAAAACAGCTTGGTTGTTTGTAGATGAGATTACGGTGGAATAGTTATGTTGCGTAATCGCACAACGTAAAGCAATACGCAACAGAATTAAAAGAATGGAGAGACTTGTGACTGCTCTGCATGTGGTAACCCAAAAGCGGTAAACCACGGCAAGAAGCACACAGGTCTCTCCAATTGTATTTGTATGTTAACCTCAGAACGATATAAAAGGCTGCACGATAAGCTGCTTCCTAACAATAAGATAGAGAGCAAAACGAACCACTAACGTTGCGTAAAGCCAAAAACACTAAATCACCTAATGACGTAAAACAACGCTAAAAGCTAAGGATAAGTAACTACCGCTTGCGTAATTCCCAAAAAGCAACGGCCGAAGCAGCAGCAACATTAAGCGAGTCGACACCATGGGCCATGGGTATGCGCACCACATAATCGGCTTGCGCAATCATTTCGGAGGGCAATCCATCTCCTTCGGTACCCATAACGATGGCTAAACGAGGTTCGGTTTTCAGTTTGTCGTCGTCTAGCGAAATAGAATGATGCGTTAAAGCCATAGCAGCCGTACGAAATCCCAAAGCTGAAAGTTGAGCTAAAGGTTGTTTAGACCACGTCCATGGCACAAGAAACACCGACCCCATAGACACGCGCACGGCACGACGATTAAGAGGGTCGCACGCATTTTGTGCCAAAACAACGGCATCAATGCCCAATGCAGCCGCCGAACGGAATATGGCTCCAATATTAGTAGTATCAGAAACGCCATCAATAACACACACTCTCGACGCACGAGCACACACCTCTGTAACACTAGGCATAGGCTTACGGCGCATGGCACAAAGCACACCACGGGTAAGTGTGTAGCCAGTTAGTTGGGCTAACAACGCACGTTCGCCTGTATATACAGGGATATCACCGCATCGCGCAATGATGTCTGCGGCATCTCCCACAATGTGTCGCTCCTCACATAACATCGACAAAGGTTGGTAACCGGCATCTAGAGCCACACGAATAACTTTCGGACTCTCTGCTATGAACACACCTTTTTCAGGTTGAAGCGTGTTGCGCAACTGCGTTTCGGTTAGTGCACTGAACACTTCAACACCAGGATGAGTGAGCGATGTAATTCGTTCTATCGACATGAAAAGGATTTTTTAAACAGAAAAAGGTGAAAGATGGGGTGGAGACACTGGCACGGCCTGTTAGAACGCTAACCAAAAGCTTGCAAACGCAGCAACTAAATGCCAGCAGGAGCCATCACTTATTAACGTTAAACCATTAGAAAGCTGATTTATCCCGTCTCAATCGTCCAGTCAAATTAGCTTAACACCCAATTAAAAGACTACTCGTTGAGGTTCATTGTCTGCAACAGCGTGCCGTCTGTTTGATAAACATTGATCACGCCATCTTCGTAAGTAGCGAACGTTGGGGGATTTCCACCCTTGGGAAAAGTTATCGAACCAAGATTACAAACCACGCCTTGGGGTGTGCGCGTTAGTTCCCAAAGGTGCGTATGACCATAAAAAAGAGCGTCGCATTTACCCACTGGTCTGCACTCCTTATTATATAAGTGTCCATGAGTAAGTATCAAACGTTTCCCACCGTCCACAAGAAGCAGATAATCGGCCATAATTGGGAAGTTGAGCAACATCTGGTCGACCTCCGATTCGCAATTACCACGAATGGCCACAATATCATCGGCCATGGCATTCAGTCGGTCGACAACCCCTTTAGGGTCGAGTCCCTCAGGCAATTGGTTGCGCGGGCCATAGTTGATAATGTCGCCTAAGACGCAAAGCATGTCGCACTTCTGTTCGTTATAAAACTGCAATGCACGCTCCAAGGCAGGCAAACAGCCGTGTATATCAGAAATTAATAGATATTTCATTCTCTGTATATTAAATATTTTGTTGCGGATGATGACATATTATTGCCAAGAATCCAGCAAAAAGTCATTACTTTCGTATGATGGTAGATAAATAACCAAAGTCCAAGCATCAGCCAAAAGAAGCAAACTTAGACTTTATCCCTCGCCAACGATGCACTTTATTAATAACGCATTCCTTTGTAGAGCAATTAAAAACAGTGCGAAGTTACAAAATATATGCCATCAACACAAATATAACACCCATAAAATTCTAAGTAAACAAAGGCATTCGTACATTTTCACAGCCCGTCAAAGTAAGCTGTCTCCTGCAAAAAAAGCCCGACCACATACACATGCAGTCGGGTTCTCTCTACTAACATAAAAATTTCTTCGTTCAATATCCGTATCACGCGGTACGAGGCGGAAACTTGAAAGCTATTCCCAACTCTCCATTCCCTTAATTAATGGCCTACTCTAACCCTCTCTACGGTCTTGACGAAGCGACGTTGTGTGTCTAATGCTACTGAAATTACCTTGTGTTAAAATCATCAGACAACCGATATTCAACGTCTTACCATGTAACTAATCCTTGAATAAATCTTTATTGCCAATCTAATACCTACAGTATTGTCAACACTACTAAGTTTTGATAAACATCGTAGGCTGTATCTACCTTATCTAACTTCTTTATTTCTTTTCGGCTGCAAAGATACAAATACTTTCCATAGATATGTTATAAAACATGTGAAAAGTGCTTATTTTTCAGGACAACCGATTGCACAATCGTTATGAATCGAACTTTAAATATGGGTTTTGGAATACAATAAATAAAAAGTGTGAAACAGAACAATTAAATGGTTAACAATAAAATAGCCCTGTAAACACATGAAAATAACAGCCCAACGAAAGCGCTTAAGAAGTAAAGTCGCTCGCCATCAATACTCTTCCATTTCTCTTCAAACCACACCTCAATACCACAAAGCTTGAGATGATGTAAAATTCTCTCATTAATTATGTGTTTAAGATTTGCGAAATCAGAAAAAAGAACGTAAATTTGCAAGCATAATAAATTGATTGTATTATTGGTATGAATAAAATTCTTAGTTCAGTTGTCTTATTGACATTCGTATTATTGTTAGGGAGTTGTGGAGGAAGTAAAGAGGTTGTATATTTCCAAAACATTGATGGTGTTAGCCTCGAAGGTTCTAAGGGCCTATACGAAGCTAAGATAATGCCCAAGGATCAATTGTCTATCACCGTGGTAACAACTGACCCTGCTGCCGCTGCTCCATTCAACCTGACTGTGGGCAACAGTGTTGGTACAAAAGGACAGTTGGCTCAAGGCTCCAACCTTCAAACCTATTTGGTTGACAACAACGGTGACATTGAATTCCCCGTAATAGGAAAGGTGCATGTAGGCGGACTAACAAAGAATCAATGCCAAGACCTTATAAAGAGCAAGATTGCAGGCTATTTGGCTGCTAGCGAAAACCCTATTGTTACTGTTCGCATGGCTAGCTACCAAGTAACTGTACTCGGTGAGGTTTCAAAACCCACCGTAATACCCGTAACCAGTGAAAAGATGAGCATCGTTGAAGCACTGGCACAAGCTGGTGACCTCACCATTTACGGACGTCGAGACAACGTTATGCTGCTTCGCGAGAACCCCGATGGTCGCAAAGAGGCACACCGCATAGACCTACGCGACGCCAATCTCATCAATTCTCCTTACTATTATTTACAACAAAACGACGTAATTTACGTTGAACCCAACAAGACTAAAGCAAGCAACTCGAAAATAAGCACCTCCACAACCATTTGGTTCTCGGTGGTAAGCAGCGTGTTGTCACTCACAACTTTAATTGTAAACCTTGTTAGATAACAGCAACAACACAGTGAGGGATGTTTTTCGACATCCCTCTACTTGTTTAAAATAGCCAAGGCTAAATAAAGATAAACACAGGATGGAACCATTGAAACATGAATGTGGTGTGGCCATGATAAGGCTACTTAAGCCACTACAGTACTACCAACAGAAATATGGCACATGGATGTATGGGCTTAACAAGCTCTATCTGCTCATGGAAAAACAACACAACCGCGGACAAGAAGCTGCGGGAATGTCGTGCGTTAAACTTAAAACAACTCCTGGAAACGAATACATGTTTCGCGAAAGAGCTGAAGGAAGCAACGCCATTACCGAGATTTTCGGAACCGTGCAGAAAAAGTTTGCCCAAGAAACTGCCGAGCACCTTGCTGATGCTAGCTACGCCGAACAAACGCTTCCCTTTGCTGGAGAACTGTATATGGGCCACCTGAGGTATTCTACAACTGGCAAAAGTGGACTCTCTTACGTTCACCCCTTCTTACGAAGAAACAACTGGCGAGCCAAAAACCTTAGTCTTTGTGGCAACTTTAACATGACCAACATCGGTGAGATTTTCGAAAGACTCACACGACAAGGCCAATGCCCACGCATCTATAGCGACAGCTACATCATGCTTGAGCTGATGGGACACCGACTAGACCGCGAAGTGGAACGCAACTTTGTTGACGCGCAAGTAAAAGGATTAACCGACACTGATATCACAAACTACATCGAAGACAATGTCAACGTGGCCAATGTGCTACGCACCACCATGCCTCATTTCGATGGCGGATATGTTGTTTGTGGCGTAACAGGCAGCGGCGAGATGTTTTCTATGCGCGACCCATGGGGCATCAGACCTGCTTTTTATTATAAAAACGACGAAGTTGTTGTGGTGGCTAGCGAACGTCCTGTGCTACAAACCACCTTCGCCATCGAATGCGACGACGTGAATGAACTTGAACCTGGAACGGCTCTCATTGTTAAACGCAATGGCGAATGCCGCATCGAGCGCATCATGGACCAAAAAGCTGATGCCTCGTGCTCGTTCGAAAGAATTTATTTCAGTCGTGGATCGGATGCTGATATCTATAAAGAGCGTAAAAAATTGGGCGAACAACTCACCTACCCCATACTGCGCACCATCGACTTCGACACAAGAAACACGGTGCTTTCTTACATTCCCAACACAGCCGAAGTGGCTTTCTATGGCATGGTTGCTGGATTTAAACGCTACATACGCCAACAACAGGTTAGCCAAATACAAGCCTTAGGCCATGCGCCTACACAAGAAGAGATTGACAACATCTTAAGCGACACCATCCGATTGGAGAAAGTGGCTTGGAAAGACATAAAACTGCGCACCTTCATAGCCGAAGGCAACTCGCGCAACGACTTGGCTTCGCACGTGTACGACGTCACTTACGAAAGCATCAGGCCCTACAAAGATAACCTCGTTATCATCGACGACAGCATTGTGCGCGGAACAACGCTGCAAAAAAGTATTCTGCGCATTCTCGATAGGTTGCATCCTAAACGCATAATCGTGGTGAGCAGCGCACCCCAAATTCGCTATCCCGATTATTATGGCATCGACATGCCTCGACTCGAAGAGTTTTGCGTGTTCCGAGCTACTATCGAATTACTCAAAGAAAAAAACATGCACGCACTCATAAAACAAACCTACGATAACTGCAGAAACGAACTAAAGAAACCCGTAGGCGAAATGACTAACTGTGTGCAACCGATATATAAGGCCGTAACGGTAGACGAAATCAACCAAAAGATTGTGCAGATGCTTCGCCCGCAAGGCGTGTCCACCCCCATCGAACTGGTGTTCCAGTCTATCGAAGGCCTACACGAAGCCATACCCAACCATAAGGGCGACTGGTATTTCACTGGCGACTACCCCACTCCTGGCGGCATGCGACTATGCAATCAGGCCTTCGTAAATTTCATTGAAAAGGTTTATCAAAACGAACAGAAATTCTAAGATATAATGAGAAACGTAACATTAGTTCTGCAAGACGGCACCAAATTTCATGGTAAGTCGTTTGGTTACGATGCGCCTGTTGCAGGCGAAGTGGTGTTCAACACCGCCATGATGGGCTACCCCGAGAGTCTTACCGACCCCTCCTACGCTGGTCAGCTGGTAACACTCACCTTCCCTTTGGTTGGTAACTATGGTGTTCCGCCCTTCACCTTCACTGCCGATGGGCTGCCCACGTTTATGGAGAGCGACCATATACACGCTTCGGCCGTAATCGTGAGCGACTATAGCGAACAATATAGCCACTGGAACGCACACGAAAGTTTGGCCGACTGGCTTAAAAGAGAACATGTTCCTGGCATCACGGGCATCGACACGCGCGAACTAACCAAAGTATTGCGCGAACATGGCGTGATGATGGGCCAGATTATTTTCGACGATGAACCCAACAATATTCCCCAAGCACAATACGAAGGGGTGAACTTTGTTGACCGAGTTAGCTGCAAAGATATTATTAAATATAACGAAGGGGCTGGAAAACGCGTGGTTCTCGTTGACTGTGGTGTTAAGGCCAACATCATTCGCAACCTCATCGAACGTGGACTTGAGGTGGTGCGCGTACCCTGGAACTACGACTATACCGGCATGGAATTCGATGGCTTGTTCCTTGGAAATGGCCCTGGCGACCCCGACCTGTGCCAAGAGGCAGTAGACATTCTGCGACAACAGATGAACAAGAGCCGCAAACCCATCTGCGGTATATGCATGGGCAACCAACTAATGGCTAAGGCTGGCGGTGCTAACATTTACAAATTGAAATACGGACACCGCTCACACAACCAACCTGTACGCATGGTTGGCACCGACAAATGTTACGTAACAAGCCAAAACCACGGCTATGCCGTAGATGCTTCCACCTTGGATAAAGACTGGAGCGAACTGTTTGTGAACATGAACGACGGTAGCAACGAGGGCGTGCGCCACAACACCAACCCTTGGTTTACATCGCAATTCCACCCCGAAGCCTGCTCCGGACCGGTTGACACGCTGTTTATGTTCGACCTCTTTGTAGAAAAACTCACCCTTTAAAACCCCTAGAAAAAAATGAAAGACGAAAGCATAAAGAAAGTGTTGCTGCTGGGTTCCGGCGCATTGAAGATTGGCGAAGCGGGTGAATTCGACTACTCTGGCTCGCAAGCCCTTAAGGCTCTACGCGAAGAGGGTGTTAAAACTGTGCTCATCAACCCCAACATCGCCACAGTGCAGACCTCGGAAGGCGTGGCCGACCAAATATATTTCTTACCCGTTCAGCCTTATTTCGTTGAACGTGTCATCGAGAAAGAACGTCCTGATGGCATCCTTCTTGCCTTTGGCGGACAAACTGCGCTTAACTGCGGTGTGGAACTTTATCAAAGCGGCGTGCTGCAAAAATATGGCGTTAAGGTACTGGGTACGCCCGTTCAAGCTATTATGGACACCGAAGACCGCGAACTCTTTGTTGAAAAACTCAATGAGATTAACGTCAAAACCATCAAAAGCGAGGCATGTGCCACCATCGAACAAGCTCGCCGAGCTGCAGAAAATCTTGGCTACCCTGTTATCTTGCGCGCCGCTTACGCCTTGGGCGGACTGGGCAGCGGCTTCTGTGATAACGAGGAAGAACTAAACAAACTGGCCGAGAAAGCTTTCTCTTTCTCTCCTCAAGTGCTCGTTGAAAAGAGTCTTAAGGGATGGAAAGAAATTGAATACGAGGTGGTACGCGACCGCTTTGACAATTGCATCACTGTTTGTAACATGGAAAACTTCGACCCGCTTGGCATTCATACAGGCGAGAGTATCGTTGTTGCCCCCTCGCAAACACTTAGCAATAGCGAATACCACAAGCTGCGCGCACTCTCTATTAAGATTGTTAGACACATCGGTATCGTTGGCGAATGCAACGTGCAATATGCCTTCGACCCCAAAAGCGAAGACTATCGTGTCATCGAAGTTAACGCCCGACTGAGTCGCTCTTCGGCCCTCGCCTCTAAGGCTACTGGCTATCCCTTGGCTTTTGTTGCTGCCAAACTGGGCATGGGATACGGACTCTTCGAACTGAAAAACTCGGTGACTAAAACCACTAGTGCTTTCTTCGAACCTGCTCTCGACTACGTTGTCTGCAAAATTCCTCGCTGGGACTTGAGCAAGTTCCGGGGCGTTGACAAAGAACTAGGCTCGTCGATGAAGTCGGTTGGAGAGGTAATGGCCATCGGTCGCAACTTCGAAGAGGCCATCCAAAAGGGACTGCGCATGATTGGACAAGGCATGCATGGCTTTGTCGAGAACAAGGAATTAAAGATCGATGATATTGATGCAGCACTGCGCGAACCCACCGATAAGCGTGTGTTCATCATTTCGAAAGCCATGCACAAGGGCTACACCATCGACCAAATACACGAACTTACCAAGATAGACAAATGGTTCTTGGAAAAGCTAAAACACATCATTGACATTGACGAAAGCCTGAAACGCTGCACCAGTGTGAATGTTCTGGATAAGGAATTGCTGCGTACAGCAAAGGTGTATGGCTTCACCGACTTCCAAATTGCTCGCGCCGTGGGACTTGAACAAGAGATGGGCAACATGCACAAGGCCGCCTTGGTGGTGCGCAACTTGCGAAAATCCTATGGCATCCTGCCTGTTGTTAAGCAAATCGACACGCTCGCGGCCGAATATCCTGCACAAACCAACTACCTCTACCTCACCTATTCGGGCGTGGCAAGTGATGTGCGCTTCGACAACGACCGCCGTTCTATCGTTGTGCTTGGCTCGGGTGCTTATCGCATTGGCTCTTCTGTTGAGTTCGACTGGTGTGGTGTGCAAGCGCTTAACACTATACGTCGCGAGGGCTATCGCTCGGTGATGATTAACTACAACCCCGAAACGGTATCTACCGACTATGATATGTGCGACCGACTGTATTTCGACGAACTCACATTCGAACGTGTGATGGACATTATAGACCTTGAAACGCCTCATGGTGTGATAGTGTCTACTGGCGGACAAATACCCAACAACTTGGCCATGAAGCTCGACGAACAGCACGTGCCCATACTTGGAACATCGGCAACCGACATCGACAACGCCGAAGATCGCGCCAAATTCTCGTCTATGCTCACCCGAAATGGCATCAACCAACCCGAATGGAGCGCACTTACATCGATGGATAAAATTAATGAATTTATCGATCGCGTGGGCTTCCCAGTGCTGGTTCGTCCTTCGTATGTGCTGTCGGGAGCTGCCATGAATGTTTGCTCTAACCGCGAAGAGCTTGAACGCTTCTTGCAATTGGCTGCCAACGTTAGCGAAGACCACCCCGTTGTGGTGAGCCGCTTTATTGAGCATGCCAAAGAAATAGAGATGGACGCCGTGGCTAAAGATGGCGAAATTTTGGCCTACGCCATCAGTGAACACATCGAGTTTGCTGGTGTTCACTCTGGAGATGCCACCATACAGTTCCCACCACAAAAGGTTTACATCGAAACAGTGCGACGCATTAAGCGCGTTAGCCGCCAGATAGCCAAAGAATTACATATCTCTGGACCATTCAACATCCAGTTTATGGCTCGCGACAACGACTTGCTGGTTATCGAATGCAACCTGCGCGCCTCGCGTTCGTTCCCCTTTGTGAGCAAGGTGCTTAAACTCAACCTCATTGACTTGGCCACTCGCGTAATGCTTGGCTTGCCTGTTGAGAAGCCTAAGAAAAACCTTTTCGACCTCGATTACGTGGGTATCAAGGCATCGCAGTTCTCGTTCAACCGCCTACAAAAGGCCGACCCCGTGCTGGGTGTCGACATGGCGTCTACTGGCGAGGTGGGTTGCTTGGGCGACGACACCAACTCGGCACTCCTTACAAGTATGCTTTCGGTGGGTCATCGCATCCCCAAGAAAACTGTTTTGCTATCAACGGGTGGCGGAAAACAAAAAGCCGAAATGCTAGAGGCGGCCAAACGCTTGGTAAAAAATGGCTACGAACTATATGCCACTAGCGGAACTTCGCGCTTTCTCAACGAAAACGGCATTAGCAACACCACTGTTTACTGGCCTACTGACGAGGGTATGCAACCCAAAGTGCTCGATGTGCTTCGTGATAAGAAGATAGACATGGTGGTGAACATACCCAAAGACCTCACCCCACGCGAACTTACCAACGGCTACAGCATACGCCGTGCAGCCATCGACCTCAACATCCCACTTATCACCAACACGCGTTTGGCCAGCGCTTTTATCACAGCCTTTACCACCATGCGTGTTGAAGACATCGAGATTAAAGCATGGTCGGAATACAAGTAATGTGAGGCCTGGGTTTAATGCAGGTTTCGCAAGTGCTTGATTAGCACTAGCATTCTTCGCGAAAACAGTAATCAAGCTTAGCTCTTACACACGAGCGCGCATGTTAACAACTAACATTGCGCGCTCGTTTTTTTATTTATCTCATGCCACTCTCTTTTCATCGCTCTTCAATCAACTAATTATAGCCACCTTAACCCCAACTGGTGGTTAGTCCGTTTATCACCGTTTTTATATTGTTTGCATTACTTCCTGTATATCTTTCGTTGGCTTGTCGGCATCTTACTAGTCTTATCCTTTTGTAGTAGTTGCTACGCCTTAAAGAAATTCACAGGCAGTGTACTCACCCAATACACAAATTCTAAACAGCTCTAACGAATAATTTGGGGTAAAAAAGTGGCATTATTCTATTAAATTTGGTCAATATATTTTACAAAACATAGTCTATTTTAGTTCTCATTCTAGACCACCTCACCTGCCAAAAAGCACATAAAACGTGCTAAACTGATAAAATTAGCACCCTCTCTTCTAACACAATTCGCTCCTTTTTGGGGTAAATACTATGCTTTTGCTGTTCTTTTTGAAGAAAAACTGCCCCAAATTTGGGTTCTACACGTCATGAATTTTCGGTTAAAACCTTTGCGGATTAACTGCATTTAGCACCAAAACGCATCGCAATATGCAGCAAAACGCAAGGTTAACTCCTACTAAACGCAAGGCTAAGTGGTGCTAAACGCAAGGCAAAATGCACTAAAACGCAACGTTTTTGGTGTAAATTGTTCTCCAAAAACGCTCTTCAAACTTATAAACTATTGATTATAAACCATTTACTAAATAGTGAACAATCGGTGTTTGATAGCGTTTTGGTGTGCGTATAATTATGCTGTAAGTCCCGATTAAACGTGAAACGAAGGTATATTTTTGCATTATAACAGATAAACACCAGTAAACCAGCGCGTTATAAACTAAAAAAATACGCGCGTTTATACGCCCTGCATTCGGAATTTTCAGGCCGAGGGCACTCACAATGTTAAATTTTAGTACAAATATTTTACATCTTAAGCAAAACGACTGTTATACGCATCTGCACGATTTAGAGGGGTAAGGGCATGGCAATACAAAGAAAAGACAGAACCATACCTGTGTAGCTGAAAAGTGTAAGGCAAAAAAATGCCGCATGTTTTGGAGAAACATGCGGCCGGGTTGTTATGTATGTTCTAACTTAAGCAGTGTGCTTTGGTTTGTTATCGCTATAGCCAGCTGGTCTTAGCTATTGCAATGGGTTTGACTATTGCAGGCACAACACAGCTTGTTTGCCTATAGCCAACCACGCTAATGATGATTTGTTGTTAGAAACGATAACCCAAGGTGAAGAGCACTTGGTGGCGTTGGTTGCTTACCTGCACCGCTTTAGCTTCGTTTACCAGCGTGGTGTTGGTTGAAGCATCGTGCGCAGCCAGTCCGTTTGTAAAGGGATAGAACTCACCATCAGTAGCACTGTATTGGTAAGCCAAGTCGGCCGAGAAGTTTTTGCCTATATACCCCACACCAAGTGTCATGCGGTTAGTGCCTTTCCAGTTGGTGTAGTCGGCAGCCGAACTATAATAAGAACCCTCCGAATTAAGTGCGCCGTCTTTAAAAGCATCTTTTTTGTATGCTGGCGTTACGTAGTTGTAACCTGCACGCAATGCAATCTGTGGCAGCACCTTGCATTCCATACCCACTTTCACCGTTGCAACACCGTTGAGCGTGCGTTTAGCGTGGTTGTTCATCACCTTATCGCTAGCCGAAGTCTCGGTTGTGTAACCATAATAGTCAACATATTCGCCATCTATATAGCGGTTATCAACCGTGGAATAGTCGGCATAGCTAACCGAAGCACCCAGAGCAAGGAAGTTGCCAACGGTGTGTCCAAGGCTCGCGCCAAAGGTCCAGGGGGTGAAAAGCTTGTAGTTATACACCTCGCTAGACTTTCCATGTTCCCATTTACCTTGATTTTGACCCACATTTTGTATGGTGGTGTAGTTCTCAGTCTTCAAATCGTACCATGAAGGCGAGTTGATTGAGAGACCAATACGGAAGGGCGACTCTTCCACTGGGCGGAATATCACACCCGCGCTAAGGTCGAAACCCGTACCCTTAACTTTGCGTTCATCGGTAATTGTGGCTGTACCTATGGCCGTGTTAGAAGCATTCACGAGGTTTTCAACATATTCTGAATAGCCTTTATAGTTAACGGTGCGCAGACCAAGGGTAAGCCCCAAGTACACGCGGTCGTTAACATTGCCACTGATATTGAAATCGTAGTTGCCGATATAACCTCGTTGTGAGCGGTTGAAATCGTATCCGTTGGCCGCGTCATAACCAAAAAGTGAGGGGGTGTTTTTATCCACAAGGCGTGTGTTCCAATACAGATAATCCAGCTGCCCGTAGTTTCGGGCGATGTTATTGCTAGAATTATCGATGTAGCCATAGTATGTGTCTACGTTCGAACCAGAGCCAGTACCAATGGAATAACCTCCATTCGAAAGCGAGCCACGCATGCCTTTAAGATAAGCTTGCTTGCCAAGCGAGGCATTATTTAGCTGATCGGCAGCTGCAAGGAAGTAGTTAAAGTTGGTTCCTTTGCTGAAGTTGAAAGCAAAATTAACGTAAGATGTTTGGCCTGTGCGCATGGTGCGATAGAAACCAATCTGGTCGAAGCTTAGCTTCGTAGCCGAATGGTCTAGCTTAGCATTAGCGTTGGCTTGCGAAACCACTCCTAAAGAGAAGTTCACTCCCGACTTTCGGAAGAGTCCGATACCAGCAGGGTTGGTCCTAATGGTAGAGAGGTCGGCACCCAATGCCTCCATTGCGCCACCCATACCCACGTACCTTGCTGTACCGTTGAGGTCGTTACCCAGCAAGCGGGCATTCTCGTATGTGTCTTGAGCCATTGCGGGGAAAGCCAACAAGGCCGAACATATCATCAAATATTTTTTCTTCATAACTTTCATCTCTATAATCCTGTTTCAATTTCTGTTGTTAATTACTGTCTTTGCTTAGCGTCGGCCACCAAATGTTCCGCCTCTGCTGGGTTGCGAGCCACCGGAGTTGCCACCACCGAACGAACCTCCACCGCCGTATGAGCCTCCACCGCCGAACGAACCACCGCGCGAACCGCTGTCGTAGCTACGAGTGGGCGGGTTGTAGTTGCGGTTATTGTCGTAAGACCGCGAGTTGGAGAAGTCGCCATTGTTGCTGCGTTGGTATCCATCGCCATAACTACGGCCCGACGAACGCGTGCTTCTGCTGCCTTGATAACGATAGTCGGTGCGGTCTCTTGCTGCTCTCGAGTCCATGCTGCCATGGTTTCGGCTGCCTGCTGCACCACCGCTATACGAGTAATAGCCTGGTGAATAGTAGCCACCCCAGCTGTAATAGGGGCTGTAGTAGCCATAGTAGGGACCGTAATAACCACCATAATAATAAGGAGAACGCCAGCCATAACCATAATAGGGATATGCCCAATCGTTATACCAATAAGCATAATGGCCACGCCAATGAGGCCCGTAGCTATAATAGAAGGGGTCGTACCAGTCCCAATCCCAGCGCGAATAGCCATAATAAGGTGAGTAACCATAATAGCCAAAGAACCAAGGGTCGTAGAAACGACTTACACGGCGGCTGTAATAATAGTCGTCCTCGTCGTAATAGTCGCGGTTGTCTCGTCGCGAACGGTCGTTGTAACCACGGTCTCTAGTTGCCATTACGCCTTCAACATCTTCTTCAACAATGATGTTGCCTAGCGAATCGCGACTAATTTTCTGGTAACGACTACCGTTACGCGTGCGACGATTGTACTCGTCTACGTTTCTGTTCGAGCCCGAGTAATACACATCGGCGTCTGTTTCATCCTTGTCTTGGCGTTCTTTGTTAATTCTGTCTGACTTTTTTGGTACAAAATACACATCGTCTGTCTGGGCCATTGCTGAGAACGACCCAAGAGCCAAGCCGATTGCCAATAATCCTAATCTTTTCATGTCAATGTTCTTTTCTGCCAAAGGCAATTTGTTACTTTGCAAATTTACAAATGATAGTGATGCAAATATAAGGATTTTCCCTAAGTAAAAAGAGGATTTCCCTATTTTTTTGTAATTTTGCGATGGGTCTTGCTTTGCAACATGCGGGCTAATCAATGCTGAACAAAGTCACGCAAGCCCGTTTGCCAACACAAGAATAAGGCAAAATCATTTTAAAACAAACTTGTTGATATGGAATATCTTAAAGCGATTTTCAAACTGAATGTGGCTGCCACCGATGAACAAGCAGCTAAAGACCTGCTAGCCGACCTTGCCGCGGCTGCGGGTTTTGAAGCTTTTGAAGAATCTGAAGGGTTCTTAACGGGATATGTGCAACCCCATTTATTGGATAAAGAAACATTGGATGAGGCCATCGCCGACTTCCCTATTGCCTCGGCACGAATTGAATATGAAATGGAAGAGGCCGAAAACCGCAACTGGAACGAGGAGTGGGAAGCCAATGGTTTTGAGCCTATTTGTATTGAAAACAAATGTGTTATATACGATGCACGCCATTATTCGCCCGAAGATTTGCCGGCGAACATGAGCTTGCAGGTGGCCATCGAACCACGACAAGCCTTTGGCACGGGCACACACGAGACCACAAGGATGGTTGTGCAACAACTGTTGAGCCTACAACTGGTGGGCAAACAGCTGCTAGACTGCGGATGCGGAACGGGCATTTTGGGCATTGTGGCCGCAAAACTTGGCGCTGAAAGCGTGCTGGGTTACGACATCGACGAATGGAGTGTGGACAACAGTTTGCACAATGCTACGCTTAATGGCGTGGAAAACATGGTGGTTGTAAAAGGCGATGCCACAGCATTGAACGCCGAAAAGAAATGTTTTGACGTGGTTGTGGCCAATATTAATCGCAATATCCTTTTGGCCGACCTACCTCTTTGGGTAGAAAAAACAACGCCAAAAGGCACTATTGTGCTTAGTGGATTTTACCAAACAGACACGCCAATATTGGTGGCGGCAGCCAAAACGTTGGGGTTGGCGCTCACATCTCAAAAAGAACTGGACGGCTGGGCGTGTTTAACATTTAGCAAGCAGTAACTACTAAGTTGTCCGCCTGCAGGCATAGTGGCGCGGCACAGGGCACAAAGCTCTGTGCTGCGTACAACAAATGGTATTATTTCAGCAAATCTTCCATGAAGCTATCTAGGTCTTCATCGAGGTTTTTGAGCAGTTCTCCAGAGATGATTGTGGTGTCATCGTCAACGAGATATAGCTCGGCCACATGGTTTTTCTCATCATCTTCAAGCACAAAACTAAAGGGTCTGAGTATGCCCATGCGTTCAACCACAGCATTAAGTCTCCGCAAATTGTTTTGTAGAATGTGCGTAACGCTGTTGTAAAAATGCTCGTCTCTGCTTTCAATCCACTGCTCCACCACGCATCGCGTTATCTCCCTTTCATCGTCGTCGAATGCAAGAAGCTCGCCTGAGTCTTGCGAAACCCTAATGTGGATGTCGGTGAGAATGTTGCTGCTGTCCTGGTTTGGAAACTTTTGCGCTATCTTATTGATGGCGCGTTCCACCTGCATGATGGTTTGTTCCGTAGCTTTCATAATGCAAATTGTTTTAATGGTATTGCAAAGATAATAAAAAACCATTAACGCTTGCATGTTTGTATAAAAAATGTTTGCCTTTTTTAGATATTTATTTTTCTTGACTACAGTCGTAGGCAGTTTATCTTGGCCATGTACTTAACGAGAGATGCCAATTAAAATGAGCTTTCATGCTACATATCAAGGCATTACACGTGTATTACACAACACATCAATATCTACAATAAAGACTTTTACAATGGTGCTATATCATTTTGAAAGGCCTCCGTAAGACAAACTAGAGATAAGGTTACACACCGCAACAAACCGAATATTTTTGGTTTTTCGTAAAATAAAACAACTATAACAGCGTTGTTTAATCATAACCTAAATTTGCCTAACCATGAGCTTTATCACTACTATGACCTTGAGAAAGGCGGGCCGACTGAACGAAGCCTTGCTGCAAGCCAACGAAGATTGGCAGCAAGAGAAAACTTTTCATTCGTGCATAGCCATGTTTTGGGTGCAGAAAGACATCTGCGAATGTCTTATCAAAGCGCAAAGATTGGACGAGGCCAATGAGCGAATTGGCTTCCTTGAGGTGCTGTTACCACTGATGAACGACACGGAAGGCATTGCCGCTAGAGCCATTGCCAAGCTCAAAGAGCATGCTTTGCCCTTTTATCCGCAGATAAAACGCATCGAACGAATGTGTAAAGATGGTTGCGAAAAGGCGGCTTACGAGACGTTGCTGCCGCTCCTTGATTATAATTTACCTTTGGCTTTGCACGAAAGAGTGGGATGGGTGGTGTATAAATACCTTAAACGGATGCTCGCCGAATGCCAATCGGCCCAGGCTAGATGGGCCTTGTTTAATTATATCAAACTGAATAATCCACGCCCTTCGCTGCTGCATTCGCAAATGTTATTGATGGCTTTGAGTGTAAAAGAACGGTTTGCCGACTTCAATTTGCTTAAATTCATCTTTGTTTGGGATGTAAACTCCTTTTCGGAAGCCGACTTCCTGCCTTCGCAACACGAAGAACAAACATTCCGTCCTTTGACGGAAAGGGTTGTTGAACATTGCTTTAGCTTGGGCTATGCCCTACAAGAGGTGTGCGATATTTTCTTACCCAACCCCCATTTCACCGAACAACAGTTGGGAAAATTGTTTGCGAGAAGTTGGTTTTTCAGCATATACAACTTGCAAAAACACGACGAAAAGGCGGCTATAACCCTTGCCATGCGCTATGCGCAGGCTGTAAATGGCGGTAATATGATAAACGAATACCATTCTAAAATTCTCAATTTCTATCTACATCACCTACCGCAACAGCACCCACGCCTTCTATTTACCTTTATAAGGGCATGGGGAATGGGTAATTTTAGCGACGACGATTGGCACAGAAGCATCAGAGAGGGGCATCGATGCCCTGCCTTGGTAGAACGTGTACTGGTGGCTATACTATCGGCGTGCAACGAAACCGAACTGATTAAACTCCATGTTCGTACGCCCGAGATACTTAAAAGAGCGCTTATCGCCTTCAACGACAATGAGCGTTTGATGCGCTTGTGGGTAAGAACCAAACTAGCAGCATGTAAAAGGGATGAGGCTTTGGATGTGCTTCGCCATCTGATTCGCAAGCAACAACGTTTTTATCTCTGGAAAGAATTGGCCGATATCACTCCCGATAAAGAGCTAAAGCTGTCGGCTTTATGTAAAGCCATCCTGCTTCAACCACGCGATAAGTTTTTGGGTAAGGTGCATTTCATGTTGGGAACGCTACTTAAGGAACTGGGCATGTTGGCCGAGGCGCAAGCGCAAGTTAATGCCTTTGCCGAGACTTATCGAAGAAATCATTGGACGCCTACACCCGAAATGCAAGCCTTGGCCAACGAAATGCCTCCTAACACGGTGGCTTGTGCCGACATGTGGGCATTTTACAATGCGCATTTGCAGGCTGCTAACAACTTTTTATATCCTCCTTGCACAGAGACAAACAAGCATTAAGCACCTTAATCTACACCTTATTATATATAGACATGCGCGTTATACAACCATTATTTATATGTAATATTCGGCAGTATCTACCATTCCTGCGCGCAAAGCATACTTTGTGGCTTCATGAATGTTGTTTACCTTTATCTTCCTAAAGATGTTTTTGCGATGTGTGTTTATGGTGTGGAAGCTAGAAAAACGTTTTTCGGCAATCTCCTTGGTGGTAAATCCCAGAGCAATGTCGCGCAATATTTCTGTTTCGGTTTTGGTTAGTTTAACTTGTTCTTCCTCTTGCTGGGGGGCTATAACCAACTGTTCAAGAGCAGTTTGGATGTATTGTTCACCTTTAAAAGCATCTTTGAGGGCTTGTTCGAGTTGAGTTAGCGTGGCATCTTTAAGAATAAGACCAAACCGCGCCGTGCTAGCCATGGCCCTTCTAACAAAATCGGCCGTTAGTTCTTCACTAAAGAAGAGCCATTGCGCATGTTTAAAACGCTGTTGCCACACTAGCAATTCATCGAAACTGTTGAAGTTGAACAAAGTGTAGTCTATCACCACCACCGCTCCACGCTCTTTTTCGAGAGCATTGGCAAGTTCGGCTTTGTCTTTAGCAAGTGCAACATCTTCGATGTGCATTTCGCTGCAAAGCCATAGCAAACCAGCTCGGGTGATATCTTGGTTATCGGCAAGTATAAGCATATGAACACAGATTAACGGTGTGGGTGTGGGAGTACAAAAACAAACGAGGAACAAGCCTTATCATGGCATGTCCCTCGTTATTGTTTGTTAAGCGCAGTGCTTTATGCTTCTGCAGGAGCTTCAGCAGCCTCTTGAGCAGGAGCTTCAGCAGCTGTTTCAACCTCAGCATTGGCAGCTTCGGCTTCAGCTTTAGCAGCAGCTTCAGCAGCTTTCTTCTCGTTAACTTTCTTAGCGATAGCAGCGTTGATGCTCTTTTCTGCTTCCAACTTCTTAGCTTCGAGGTCTTTTCTTACCTTAGCGTCGTTGGTGCGGATAGCTTCGTTGCCCTTGTTCTTCTCTTCTTTCCAAGCATCGAACTTCTTTTGAGCAGCTGCTTCATCAAAAGCGCCTTTCTTAACGCCACCACGTAAGTGCTTCATCAAGTAAACGCCTTCGCCCTTAAGGATGTTGCGAACAGTGTCGGTGGGTTGTGCACCGCACTCAACCCAATGCAGGGCGCGTTCGAAATTCAAATCTACGGTAGCGGGATTGGTGTTAGGATTGTACGTACCAATCTTCTCAGTAAATTTACCATCACGTGGTGCTCTTGCGTCAGCGATAACGATGCCATAGAAAGCATAACCTTTACGGCCGCCGCGTTGTAATCTGATTTTTGTTGCCATTGTGCAATTAAATAATGTAATTAGGTTTGAATTTTATGCCATCAACTCGTGATAGCGAGTGCAAAGGTACGCATATTTTTCTGATAACGAGCCACACGAAGCGTGTTTTTTAGTTAATGCTTGGCAAAAAGCGTTGCTATCGTTGGGTTAACGACTACAATCAGGCGTTATAAAAACACAGATTAACACCCAACGAACCCTTTCTTGCATTTTTTTTCGTAACTTTGCACATTATCACGCAAAATAAATACATGAAACAAATACTTATAACTTTGGCTGTTTCTCTTGTGGCCTTTGTGGCTTGCACCAGCAAAAAGGGCGACACAGCAAAGGTCGACGGACTAACTTTCGATAGTATTGTGGTTGATACCACAGTGGCTTTAAGCGAAACAAAGCTCGCACCTACATGCCAAATATCGCTTAATCTGCAATACGCTAAAGGAAACAACGCCGAAAAGATTAACAATGCGCTGCTGCATGCGGGTATATTGATGCCCGATTATCTGGGACTTACCAATCAAAAGTTTAACATGAAGCAGGCTGTTGACTCATTTGCACAAAGAATGCTCAGCGACTATAAGACTGAATATGGCGTGCTTTATCGTCAGGATAAAGAGCATTACGAATCGTATAACTACAAATATAAGGTGAAAACCTCTACCCGAAACGGCGCAGACAACATCGTTGTGTACACGGCCAAAGTTTATATTTTCGGTGGAGGCGCGCACGGAATTAACCAAACTTTGGTGCGCAACATCGACATTAAAACAGGTACGGTGCTGCAACTGCAAGATGTTTTTGTGCCTGGATACGAACTAACACTTAAGGAAATGCTGGTAGACAAACTGGCCGAGCGCTTTGACGTAGACGGACTTGAGGGTTTAATCAAAAAGGATGTGTTTGCCGATGCGCACGTATATGTGCCCGATAATTTCGCTATCGATGATGATGGTTTCACCTTTATATATTGTGAAGACGAAATTGCACCGCACGCCTTGGGAGAAATTAGCGTGAATTTCACCCGCAGCGAACTAAGCAAGATATTGAAATAAACGACACACTTCATCGCAAGCTGTGACTTAGTGGTTAGGCAGAAACTGCCATATTGCCTTTAACACGGCGCTAAATCATCGCAACAACTGATAAAACAATGAACGAGATACGTAAATATTTTACCGAACTCACAACTGAACAAACGGAACAGCTAACCAAGTTGGGTGAACTTTATCGCACTTGGAACGAACGTATTAACGTGGTTTCGCGCAAAGACATCGACAACCTGTACCTGCATCACGTGCTTCACTCGCTGGCTATTGCCAAATATGTGCAGTTTAAGCCTCAAACGCGAGTACTAGACTTTGGCACAGGCGGCGGTTTCCCAGGCATTCCACTAGCCATTATCTTCCCCCAATGCAGCTTTAAACTCATTGATCGCACGGCAAAAAAAATACGCGTTACGCAAGAAATTGCTACTGCTGTTGGCCTAACCAACGTAAAGGCCGAACAAAAAGCAGGCGAAGAGGAACAAGAACTCTACGATTTCGTGGTGAGTAGGGCCGTAATGCCTTTACCCGACCTCATGAAAATCGTGAAAAAAAACATTGCTCGCGAACAACGTAATGCCCTCCCCAACGGACTAATTTGCCTCAAAGGGGGAAATCTTGAGGGAGAAACGCTCGCAGTGAAAAAGATTGTCGACATCACTCCAATTGGGAATTGGTTTGAAGAGGCATGGTTCGACGAGAAAAATGTGGTGTATGTACCCATGTAGAGGGTATGCACCAGATATAAAATGTGCACAAATTGATTAGTGGCTTAGCCCTAAAATCCAGCTGCACACACCATATATATTAAGCAAAACAGTTTAGAACAATGCTGAATATTCATCATATTGTGTGCAACATGTTGCAAGAAAACTGCTATGTTGTATCCGACGAAACAAAAGAATGTGTAATCATTGATTGTGGCGTGTTTTTCGATAAAGATAAAGAGGCCCTCAAAAAGTATATCACCGACAACCAATTGAAGCCTTCCCGACTGCTGGCTACCCATGGCCATGTAGACCATAACCTGGGTAATGCTTTTGTATACGATACTTATGGCCTACAACCAGAGGTGCACGAAGACGATAGCCAACTGCTCGAACATCTGCCCGAGCAAGCTGCTTACCTGCTTAACATGCCCTTGGAAGAGCAACAACCACCCCTTGCACCCTGCCTTACCGAGGCTCACACCATTCAATGGGGCAATCATTGCTTTACCATTATCCACACACCGGGCCACACCGAGGGCAGTTGTGTATTCTATTGTGCCGAAGAAGGGGTTGCCTTTACTGGCGATACACTGTTCAGAGGTTCGGTAGGAAGGGTCGACCTCCCTGGTGGAAGCATGTTTAAGATGATGCAAAGCATACGCCATTTGTCGCAATTGCCCGACACCACACGCGTGTTTTCTGGGCATGGACCAGAAACAACCATTGGTTACGAGCTGGCACACAATCCCTATTTAGATAGATAAGGTAACTAGAAATACTAGAAACATCAGGAATACTAAAACTCTAGGAAAACAATAAACACCTAGACGAACGTAGCTGGACCTAGTAAATCCTAGAAAAGTATAGTACACTAGAGCAACTAAAAAAGACTCATGCTTAAGCAAGACACAGAGAAGATAATATTAGGCATCGACCCTGGCACCACATTGATGGGCTATGGCGTCATCCGCGTGATTGGAAACAAAGCGCAGATGGTGGCCATGGGCGTTATCGACCTGCGCAAAATGCCCGACCCCTATTTGCGTCTAGGGCATATCTTTGAACGTGTCGCGGGCATTATCGAGGCGTATTTGCCCGACGAAATGGCCATCGAAGCACCATTCTTTGGTAAAAACGTGCAGTCAATGTTGAAACTTGGCCGAGCGCAAGGCGTTGCCATTGCAGCCGCCATCCATCGAGACATACCCATACACGAGTATGCACCGCTAAAAATAAAAATGGCCATCACGGGTCAAGGACAAGCTTCTAAAGAGCAAGTCGCGGGCATGTTGAAGCGTATGCTGAAACTAAGCGATGAAGACATGCCTAAGTTTATGGATGCCACTGATGCGCTTGGGGCTGCTTATTGTCACTTTTTACAGATGGGAAGACCCGAAACCGACACCAAATACAAAGGTTGGAAGGACTTTGTAAGCCGCAACCAAAACCGAGTTGCTGGCAAATAAGCCCAACACGGGCCTCCTTAGGGTCTACGAATGGGCTAAGCACTCTGGCTTAAAAAGCAATATAAGGCTCGCAAACAACAACAAAAGCAGGTATAACAACAATAGAGAATAATAAACGCAATAGATTAGAAGTATAAAAAATAAAAGTAAGAGCAATGAAAAAGATTTTGATTTTGGCGCTGATGGCATGCACCACATGCTTCACGGCGCAAGCACAAGAAGTGTATAAGCGCATATTGATGGTGTCGAAACAAACGGCTGCCGACAAGAGTAAGAGCATTGACGTGCGCAAAGTGGCTACATTTAAGGTAGACGAACTGAACTATATGGCAATGAAGTCGAAAGAGCTCATGCCCGATAGCACCGTGCGTATGCTCGACACACAGGCTTATGCCATGCACGAGTTCATCAACCTCTTCTTTAAACGCTTGTCTGAAGCGAAGAAAAAAACGCAAAAAGAATTGGTTATGGCCCGCTTTAAAAATGCGTCTATCAACAACAGTCGCTTTAACGATATGGACAAAGAGTTGGTGTTGAGTTATTACGACAACAGTAACTACATGACGCAATTTTCTTTAGATACCGATTGGGTTAAGGCTTTGGCCGAAATTCGCAGCAAACGTTAGGCGCTTAACGCATCATTCAAACGCTAGCTCTAACCTTACTACACGCTGTACGTTATAGCAATGAGTGGATTAAGCATATAAAAAGACAGGGATAACAGTCTACATTGTTGTCCCTGTCTTTTTTATTTACCCACTTAAACCCTCATCGGTAGTTAAACTGGTTATCACTTGTTATTTGTTGTTATCCTTGCTTCTACTCCATCTTTCATTGACTTGCTGAGCAAATAAATCGTATTAGGCTTTGCATAGCAAGTAGAGAGCAGTGTAGACAGCTGGTAAGCAGCCTGCAAACAAACAAAAGATTAACAGCAACACCATAAAAACCACTTAAACGCTTTGCTCGCACTATGTTTTTACACCTTTATCATTCTACACACACGCGCGATTAACGATGCGAAAGAAACTATATTTTACGCAATTGCCATCCGGCGTCATTCTAATATTGTAAAATAAACGCACCAAAATTTAACATTATGAGTGCCCTTTTTGCTCTTCAATTGCCCATCGCTTGCAAATATTCAATTCTCGCGAGGGTTTATTTTGATGTAAGCAACACAAAGTTTGGATACGCTAAGCAGATTGTTTTTCTTTACAAAAACAGCGATTTATACCAAAAAACAAGCCTTTTATACTAATATTTAATGCAAAAAGTACCAAAACGCACTGCGTTTTGCTGCTAAACGCACTGCGTTTTGGTGCTAAATGCAGTGCATTTTGGTGCTAAATGCAGTGTGTTTTGGTGCTAAATGCAAGGTAAAACGATGCTAAACGCAGTCTTTTCGCTTGCTCAAATCTTTACATAACTCAAGGAAGAGGCTTGTTTTATAAGTAAAATTGAACAAAGAATATGAGTTTTTACCCATAAAAAACGGTTTCTTGGACGGTGAAAAACTTCGACTAAAACGCGAAATAGAATGGCAAAAAGCCACAAATTGCAGCAATTGGGGTAAAAACCAATGTAAAATAAAACGAGAAAGGGCAAAAAAAATGGGGCAAAAAGCGTGCTTTTTGGCATTTGTTTTCGCTAGAAGGGCTCGCCTCAAGAGGTGTGTTTTGTAAAGTTTCATTACCAGTTTAACATTTCCAAATCTAGTAGTTTAGCTTCCTGCAGGATGAAAATGCGGATAACAATAATCTAACCAATCCATTTAAACCCAATCGGTAGTTAGACCGCTAACCACCTATTTCATGTTGTTTTCATTGCTTCTAATTCCATCTATGGTTTGTTTGTCGGGCATCTGCCTGTATTTAGCTCACTTCGCCTTTAGAAAAAGACAGACCATTGGTTAAACCCAAATCAGTCATTAGAGCCTAAACAGATGTTGCTTTATTGTCGAGTAGATTGCCTTTCTTTGTAAAGCAGGCGTAGCGGGCTACGTTAAGGTGCAAGACATACAAGATGCCGACAAGAAAATAAAAGCTGTTAGGAAACAACATAAAAACAAGAACTATGGAAACATTGTGGTTTATTAACCGATTGGGGTTCAACAACACACAAAATCTAAATGCACTAACAACAGGTTTTGAAAAAAATGCCGCATGCAATACAAGCACGCGGCATTTTAATGAGCATTTTTTTAAGAATAATCTTTGGCTTTTAAACAGTTCAACAGCTTAACTATTTGCCTCTTGGGCCAAGTAAACTTGTCTGTATGTTAAGCCATCAGTTTAATATTCCAATATCGTTGTTTCGTTGAGTTCAGGGTCGAACACCTTTTCTCTCACCTTAAACACTTGCCATTCGGCCATTGCCACCCAATTAGAATTAGAGGTAGACGATTTAATTTTAAACCAAACATAGCGGAAAGGCGTGTCGCTCTTGATGGTGCGAGCCGATTCGTACACAGCCTTCTTATCACCAGGCAAGCTAGCAAAGGTAGCCACCTTGCGTGTTCCTGTTTCGTTGGTGTAATAGTCGCTTGTGTTTTCGAAGGTGTTGCTCACCAAAACATCCATTTCCTTGGGGTTGTCTTTGTTGTTGTTGTCGCGGCATACATAGCGGAATTGCAATGCAGTGCGTTCTTGTCCCAAGTCGAACACGATGTAATGAGGGAAAGGTTTGGGTGCACTCCAACTCATATGGAAGAACGTATTCTCCTTTCCATCAATCAAAGCAGACAATGGTCCCTCGCTTGATTCAGGGTCATCGGTCCACACGCGGTTGATATCAAACTCAATAGGGTCTTTATACGTCTCGTAAACCGTTTTCAATGCTGCACCAGCTTGCGCAGTAATCTTCGTTACTTCGCCAGTAACACCCGTCTCGCTAACAGGTTGCAGCGAGTATTCAATCTCGCCATAGCGTGCCAACAGGTTATCTATCTTGATAGAATCTGCATAGGCACTAGCCAAACGCAAACGTGGTTTGTCTTCTCCTGGTACTTGATAAGTAACCTTAATGTACTTATATGTTGGCTCAGCAGGTTTGTTCAATCTGATGATGATGGCGCCCGGAACCTTGTCGTAGGTAATTGCATTAGCGGCAAGTGGCGCAGGTGCTGGTCCGTTGTCGTCGTTGCTACACGAGAAGAACGAGCCAATCGCGCACAAACAAACGATAGATAATATTATTTTTTTCATTTTGTTGAATATTAAAAGTGGATGTTACCTATGGTCACCGGTATATCCGGGGTTGTTCACAAGGTGAGGATTCTTGTTGATATCATCAATGGGTATGGGCAATAGATATTGCGTAGGAGCTTCAAACTTACGTTCGTATTGAATTTCGTGCAGCTCAGCAAACTCTGTCATATTGGTTGCATTGATGTTCAAACCTTTGGCTTTAGTTCCAAAATATTGCTCAGCAAGCATCCAGCGACGCATATCCCAGAAGTTTTGACATTCCAAATAGAATTCAGCCATACGCTCTTGACGAACAATTTGGCGCAACTTAGCTTGGTCGAGTGTAGCGCCCACACGTGCCCACGATGTTTCAACATCGGGTATTCCTGCTCTTTGACGCACCTTGTTAAGATAGGTTTTAGCTGTTGTAAGGTCGCCTGTCTCCACACAAGCCTCAGCATAAGCCAGGTAAAGGTCGGCCAAACGGATAACGGGGAAGGGCATCCACTCGCGCGAACCGCCACCACGAGCAGAGACAGCCGTATTGGGGCTAACAAACTTCTTATTGAGATAGCCACCAGGTGAATAGTTACCCGTACGCTTTACTGTAGGCGTACCCAAGCTACAGTTACCACCAAGCACGAAATCACAAACCAAACGTGTGTCTGAAGTGTTCTTTTGTCCATTGCTCATGGTGTAAGCAGGGTTAGAAGGGTCGTTTTGCACTTCGTAATATCCACCTTGGAAAGCAATCCACGCATAGTAACGTGGCTCGCGATCGAGGTTAAAGGCGATGGTTTGCTTACCCAACTGGCCTTGGTCTTGGTGAGCAGAGTCGATAGCAACGATTTGCAACTTATCTACATTCTTATATTCGGGGTCTTCATCCCATGGCAATCCGTTCTTGGTATAGAAGCGATTAAGCATTGCCCATGTAGGACATACACCATTCCAAGCCCAACCAGAGGCACTGAAAGGCAGCGATTTGCTAAGCACACCGTACCATCCTTCGCCACGGCTTTCGGCCAATAGCACCTCGGGGTTAACCTCTTGATAATCTAAAGTCATTAAACGCAAGCAGCGAACGGGTCCAGCAGCGGGGTATTGGTTTTTACCAGCTTCGCCAATAAATCGGTCTTGCTTGGTATAGAGATGATAACCATTTTGCTCAGCAATGTCGATGGCTTCTTTAATCGCTTCGCGAGCCTTCACCCACTTGTTTGCATCGTACGCAGTGGGCATCAATTGCGTGCCATTGTCTGGGTCGCGCAAGTTCTTAAACAGTTCGGGAGCGCGCTCATTAAAGAGGGGCGAAGCAGCATAGAGCAGCATTTTTGCTTTTACAGCCTTTGCAGCCACGCTTGTTGCAAGGCCATATTGTATTTGGTCGCGTCTCTCAGGAAGGTCGGCAGCAGCTGCATCCAGTTTATCGCAAATCCATTGTACACACTCATCATAAGGAGCGCGATGTGCATAGCTGTCTACTGTAGTATTGATGTCTGGTGTTTCCTTAATCAAAATGATAGGACCATAACAGCGAGCAAGCAGATAATGATAGTAAGCGATAAGGAATTGGGCTTGTGCCTTATAGTCAATCTTCTTATCCTCATCAAGGTCTGGTGTCTTATCTACTGCTTCCAAGAACATGTAGCACTGTCTTAGACCTTGGAAAAAGGTGTTCCAATAGGAGATAACAGGAGAGGCAGCCGTGTAATTGCCTTTAGGGAAGGCAGCAAACGTTTCGTGTTCGAATGCCGTAACCACTTCGTCGCCGGTAAAAAAATCCAGCGAAGAATGTCCTAAGTTAGACTGTGGCAAATACGAGTAGCAAGAATAAAGATAGCCTTCTGTCTTTTCCTTATCCGAATAGGTATCTTCTTTCGTTGCATTTTCATCTGGAACGATGTCCAAGAAGTTGCACGATGCCAACGAGAACGTCACCGCCGCGGCAATGAAAATTCTATATATTGATTTCATCTTATTGTTCAGTTATTGATTATTTAAATGTTAGCTGCAAGCCAATGTTGAAAGTTCTTTGCAGCGGATAGCTCATACCAGCTCCTCCACCCATTTCGGGATCCCACAATTTGAATGCAGAGAAGGTGGCAAGGTTGGTTGCACTGGCGTAAACACGGCCAAACTTAAATTTATACCCCACCTCAAGGCTCTTCAAACGAAGGAATGCCGCATTGCGTAACCAATAGGTAGACCCCTGCATATTATTGCTGTTGTTATACTTAGTTAGGCGTGGATAGCGTGCATTGGGGTTCTGATTGTCTTTTCCCCAATAGTCGTCAGCAATCCATTGCAGCACATTCTTCTTGCTTTGTGTACCAAATGGTTCGAAACCACTCATCATCAAGCTTACGTTAGCTTGTCCTTGGAAGAAGAAAGAGAAGTCCCATTTTTTGTAAGAAATAGAAGGACCGAAGCCGTAAATGATTTCGGGCACGTGGGGATAGCCCAATTGTACACGGTCGTTAGCGTCAATCTTGTTGTCGTACTCACCATTTTGGTCGGGTTGGTCAACATATTTCACGTCACCAGGAGCAATAGCAATATTGCCAATTGTTGATTTTGCGCTGTTGGCAATGTCGGCATCGTCGATGTAAAGCCCATTAGCCACATAACCCATATAGGTGTTTAGGCTTCTGCCTACTTGTCTCAGAGCAGGACGCGTGTCGGCTGCTTCATCATATTCAAGCACCTTGTTGCGTGCGAAAGTAAATGTTCCGCGGAACTCAACAGAAAGGTCTTTGGTGATATTCTTACCATAATCGGCAGCCAAATCAATACCCCAGTTCTTTACTTTGGCCAAGTTGCCATAGATTACGGTAGATGCGGTACCGAAATAGTTAGGTACCGATCCCTTCTGTTGGAAGATGTTGCTACGTATTTCGCGGAAGGCATCAACGGTAAGTTTAATATCCATCACGTTCAAATCAAAGCCCACATTGAGTTTATGGCCCACTTCCCAAGTCAGTTTATTGTTTTCAAAACGCTTGAATACAGGGCCTTTAAGTTCTCTAGTCTGTCCACCATAACCCGAAGTGAAACCTGGACTCTGTCCTAATTCTACAATGGCTTGATAAGCAAAACGCTGATCTTTTACTTGGTCGTTACCAACCAAACCATAAGAAGCACGCAGTTTCAATTGCTTAACGGTATTCTTAAGTGGTTCGAAGAAAGGTTCTTCGCTAACATTCCATCCCAAAGAGATAGATGGGAAGAAGCCCCAACGATGCCCCTTAGCAAAACTTTCTGAACCATTGTAACCCGCATTCACTTCCACCATGTAACGATACTTATAATCGTAAGAAAGACGTGCAGCCAAACCCATACGCCTCTTTGGGAGTGAAGACAAGAAGTTAGAGTTTACATTCGAGTTATATTCGTCGATATTAAACAACAGCATACCGCTTAAAGTATGGTCACCAAAAGCGCGATTATAATCTGCAAATGCTTGGAAATAATATCTACGGTCACCGGAAGTGCTAAAGAAGTTATTCAAAATATACTTTTCAGGAACAGCAATAGGCTTCACAGTCATATCGTATCCACCCTCAACTGATGGGTTAGCAGCATAATCAGTAAGCTGATAGCGGTTGTAATTCTGCACTCGATATTTATTATTATGCGACCAGTTCTTGAAAGAGAACAACGCCTTAAACGACAAGCCTTTGGTAATAAAGTCGAGTTTTTGGTCGAAATTGATGTTTGCTACCACCGTGCTTGAGAACTCATCACGATACCCAGTAGTTGCCGAAGCCACGGGGTTAACAGGATTATAGTTTCCAGCCAGCAAGCCTCCCCAGCGATACCACGCTTCACCTTGCTTGGGATAGGTGATGGGGAAGTCAACGGGATTGGTTCCCATGATGGCATTGAACACTTCTCCAACACCGCCACCATCTTTATTTGTAAGCATACCATGCATATTGGTAAGTTGCACATTGAGGTGAAGCGACAGCTTAGAGTTCTTAGAGATGTTGAAATCTACGTTGTTTTGGAAGGCATACTTCATGTAGCTGGTAGCATTGTCGTAAGAGAAATACTTACTAGACACGTCTTTGAGCATGCTGGTTTCGTGGCTTGCATTGATGTTCATGAAGTAAGTAATCTTCGAAGTACCACCACGAACATTGAAATTGGCACGTTGATTCCAAGTTGCACTCTTGAAAAGCTCGTTATACCAGTCAACGTTAGGATATACATAGGGGTTAAGTCCTTGCATTGTTCCGTTGATTTTATCGTCCGAATAAAGCAAGTCGCCCGACATTTGATTTCTTACAGCCTCGTTGTACATGCGCATAAAGGTAACACCGTCAACAGTTTTTGGCACCTTAGTGGGTGTGTTCACCCAGCTTTCTACGCGCACACCGATAACAGGGCGGTCGAGGTCGGCTCCCGATTTGGTTTTAATGATGAGCACACCGTTAGCACCACGTGTACCATACATGGCCGTAGCGGTTGCATCTTTCAACACAGAGAAGCTCTCAATGATTTCGGGGTCGATGGCATTCAGGTCGCCTTGAGAAATCTCAACACCATCCATTACGATGAGCGGAGACGTTGCACCACTCATAGTAGAGACACCACGCACAAAGAAGTTAGCGCCATTGTTGCCAGGTTCGCCACTACGCTGATAGGCAATAACACCCGACAGTCTACCCGCAAAGGCAGTAGAAAGGCTTGTTGCAGGCACTTTCAGGTCGGTTGGTCTAACTGTTTGGATAGAACCAGTAACGGTTTCTTTCTTCTGAGCCGTACCGAAAGCCGTAATAACAGCGCCTTCCAGCATCTGAGCTTGGTCAGAAAGCGTAATGGTTAACACCTTTACATCGGTAACTTTGATTTTCTTACTGGTGTATCCCAAGTAAGAAACCTCAAGCGTTGCACCCTTTGACGCACGGATTTCAAAGCGTCCATCAACATCGGTGGTAGTTCCATCGTTTGTACCAGCCACTTTAATAGTGGCTCCCACTAGCGGTTCGCCGGTGTTTGAGTCGGTTACTACACCCACGATTTTTGGTGAAGAACTGTTTTGAGCAGGCAAAACTGATGCCGTCAATCCATTAGGAGTGGCAGCAACACTAGCCAAAGGCATACCAAGCGGCCATGCGCTGGCATAAGCTTTAGCCTGCAAAGATGGGGCGAGCATTAGCAAAGCCGCTCCCGACACAGTACAACACAACTTCTTAGTCAAGGTTGTTTGTGATTGCATAATGTGGTTTTAGTTTATGATTGTAACTTTTTAAAATGATTTGTCTAATCTTGTAGCCATTTATTTCAAGGCAGGGCGCAAATAATTTCCTATTGTCATCTAGTAGAGAATTGCCTTGCAAAAGTAATTAAAATTCTTATTCTATCCGATGTTTTATTAATTAATTTATTATTAAACCGTTAATTTTAGTTAATCAACTCTAATGAAAAGCACTCCTTTTAAACAGATACTACAACTAAACAAATGAAAATCAAGACCCTAATACATAAATCTTATCCAACCATAAGCAAACTAAAAAAACATACTTCCGCGTTAAAAATACTATCGAACTTAAAAAGCTGTTCGCAAAACCCTATCATCAAAAGACGCTTGTTTAGCATCTAACCTTTACAATTTTTTCACCAGCTTTATTCTTCAACATCAGCCATCCTCTGTTTTCCCTTTCTTTTCCATCTTTGCCCTTCACTTTATTCCCCTATTTACGCAATCACACCAGCCTCAACACCGCTCACGTATTGTCCACATCTGCAAATCGCTCTATATATTATAATGTGTAGTACAAACAACACGCTCCATCTCCTACCCTAATCATGAGCGTAAACACAAAAAACAGCCATTATAGTGTTAAAGGATGGAGTTATCGTAGGTAAAGACCCTGGAGACAAAAACATCGTCGCACATACCAACAATAAGCCCCTTCAAACCACAATTCAGGTTTGAAGGGGCTTATTGCAAAGTGGCTTTTTTAGACAGCCTTGCAGCCTGCGCCCACTAAAACAAAAGCCATAAAAGCAAAGCAACTGGCGTTAGAGGGTATTTGGAAAGAAAAGACAAGTCACCAAGAGACTACAAATCACTTAATTTCGCCCGTTTTATAAAAGTGGAGCAGGCTAATATTAAGGATGGCCAAATATTTACTCTGCAATTCGTTTTGCTGAGCAGAAACAAGATTGTTTTTTCCCGTCATCAATTCGATGATATTTTTCATTCCAAGATTAAACTGTTCGTTCAACAAATCAAAACTTTGCTGCGCACTCTCAACACTAATCCTTGCCGCCTTATACTTATTTTGGTTATTGGTGGCCTGCAACCAACAGTCTTCTATATTCGAATAAAGCGTTGTTTTCTTGTCTTGTAGGTCGAGCAATGAGTTTTGTTTACCAATCAACGCCTTACTAACGGCCGAGCGTTTATTGTGATTGTCAAAGATAGGAATGCTTAAAGAGAGACCAGCGCCCATGTCGAAATTGGTTTTTATCTGCGTGCCCCACGCAGCATCGCTCATAGACGAGGTGCTGGTGCCGAAGCTAGCGCCAAGACTTAGCGTTGGTAGGTTTTGGGCTTTAGCCATCTTAATATTCAATTCTGATGCGTCGATGGCTAGTTGTGCGGCTTTCAACTCAGGTCTCCAGCTAATGGCTTGGGCATAAACCTCGCTCACAGCAGGTATAGCCTGCAGGGCCATATCGTCGGTTGTGGCAGGTACAGCCACTTCAAAAGGCGTGTCGTCGGTTATTTGCAACAGCTGTTTAAGCTGGCGTTTAAAGTCGGCCAAGGTGCTTTGTGCGGCCAGTACATTATATTCTTCTTGTGCCCTTTGGGCAGTGAGCTGAGCCAAATCGGCCTTACTAATCTTACCCACATCAAACATTTCCTTACCTCTCTCTTCGTTTCGGGTGCTCGTTTCCAACGACTGCTTGTTCACATTGATGGCCTCCGCCGTATACAAGATTTGTACATAAAGCTGAGCGATGCGCTCTTGAATGGTGGTAGCCGACACCATTTCTTCGGCTTGAGCCTTGTTTGCCTCCAGCTTATTGAGTGCAATGGTGTTGCGGTTGCGGTTTCCATTCCACACGGTCCATTGAGCATTAACCGCATAAGAGCCATTATAGAACACCTTATCCACACTCGACTGCACGTAACCATTAGACACACGAGCCTGCCCAGTTTCGGGCCAAGGGCGATAGTTCACGTTTTGCGAGGTGGAAGCCGACAACGAAGGCAAGAGGTCGGACTTGCTTCTCAGCACATCTTCTTCGGCAGTTTTCACGGCAAGCCGTTGCTTTTGCAGACTGATATTGTGCTGCATGGCATAGCTAATGCAGTCTTTCAATGTCCATTGGTGAGTTTGGGCAAAGAGCATGGTGGGCAAGGCGAAGAGTACGCCAAGGCTTAATATCCATTTCTTCATTATATATTGTGCTTTATTGTTGATTGCGCCTTGCGGCATTTTACGTTAGTTGTAGGTTGTATGTAGACATTGAGGGGTGAATGAGGTTGTTTGCCAACAGCTACACTTCATGTGAGTGCGCTTCATACGCCCTTTTATGCTTGTACGCAGGATGTTATTATGTAAGTTTAGACACAAAAAACGGCTAAAAAGTTTACATTCGGCACTGGGTTTAACAATAATTTATGGTTGGGTTAATGCCATTGTATTGTAGCGAAACATTGCAAGAGATGCAAAAAGGCGAACAACCAAAAGGCTAGGCATCGCCAAAAGGCAAACGAAACTTGCAGCCCGCCTTCCAATTGCTGCACCCATAGGCGCCTTTACCTTTGACAATCTGTCCTTGCTGACACTGTGGACATAACGTGCCCACAATGCTATCGTTGGCAGGCAGCGCTTGAAGAGATTGGCTTTGAGGCTCACTTTGCTTCTTTGTTGCAGCAGGAGATTTAGTTTTAGGGGTCGTGGTTTTCTTCTTAACGATAGTTTTTTTCAAGTCGTCTTCGGTGGTGATGGTGATTTGACGATGAGAGTTATCGCCCAACACCTCGTTAACAATTTCGGTAATCTGCACCTTCAGTTCGTTAACAAACTGCTGAGCGTCGTACTTACCATGTTCGATGTCGCGCAATTTCTTTTCCCAAATACCCGTCAATTCGCAACTTTTGAGCAGTTCTTCGCGAATGATGCCAATCAATTCAATACCAGTTTTAGTGGGCAAAAGGTTTTTACGCTCACGGCGGATATAGTGTCGCTTAAACAAAGTCTCGATAATGCCAGCGCGCGAAGAAGGTCGGCCAATGCCGTTTTCTTTCAGTGCACTGCGTAATTCCTCATCATCAACAAACTTTCCAGCCGTTTCCATTGCACGCAAGAGCGTGGCCTCGGTGTAGAACTTTGGCGGAACAGTCCACTTTTCGCTCAAGGTAGGTGTGTGTGGCCCCTTTTCTCCCTTGGTAAAAGTGGGCAACGTGCTTTCTTCGGCCGCTGGTTTAGGGTTGTCTTCATCATTATTGGTGTTGTTGGCATCCTTACTATAGAGCATGCGCCATCCCTGTTCAAGAATTTCCTTACCCGTGGCTTTGAGTTCAACATCGTCTACCTTACCCGTAACGGCAGTGGTAGAAAACTTGCAATCGGGATAAAACACCGAGATAAAACGACGTGTAACCAAGTCGTACACATTGCTCTCCATATCCGAAAGCCCTCCTGCAGCAACGCCTGTGGGTATGATGGCATGGTGGTCGGTAACCTTTGAGGAGTCGAACACCTTCTTACTTTTGTTTAAAGGCTTACCCATCAGTGGCTGGGTAAACTCTTCGTATCCCCTCACACCTTTTAATATAAGCGGACATTTGGGGTAGATATCATCACTAAGATATTGGGTGTCAACGCGTGGATAGGTGGTAAGCTTCTTCTCGTAGAGGCTTTGAATGAGGTTGAGCGTGGTTTCGGCCGAATAGCCAAACTTGCGATTACACTCCACTTGCAGCGAGGTAAGGTCGAAAAGATGGGGCGGAGCCTCGGTTCCTTTCTTCTTAACCACATCCGTAATTTCAAAATCTTTATTGGCAATGGTGGCAAAGGCGCGTTCTCCCTCTTCCTTGTTGGTGAATTTTCCAGTTGTGGCGGTGAACAAGGTGTCGCGATAGATGGTTGAAAGCACCCAATAAGCCTCGGGTTTAAAATTATCTATCTCGTATTGCCGATTAACAATGAGGGCCAAAGTAGGTGTTTGCACACGCCCAATGCTTAGCACTTGTCGGTTTTGTCCGTACTTTAGGGTGTAGAGTCGCGTGGCATTCATGCCCAGAATCCAATCACCAATGGCACGACTAAGTCCTGCAAGATAAAGCGGTTGGTATTCGCTTTGGTCTTTAAGATTGGCAAAACCCTGTTTGATGGCCTCCTCTGTGAGCGACGAAATCCACAACCGCTTCACGGGACATTTAGCTTGCGCCTTCTGCATCACCCATCGTTGAATGAGTTCGCCCTCCTGTCCGGCATCACCGCAGTTCACAATCTCGTCGGCATTTTGCATCAAACGTTCAATCACTTGAAATTGTTTTTCGATACCACGGTCTTCAATTAGCTTAATGCCGAAGCGTTGAGGTATCATGGGGAGTGCCCCCAGACTCCACCTTTTCCAATTATCGGTGTAGTCGTTGGGTTCTTTTAGGGTGCAGAGGTGTCCAAAAGTCCAGGTCACCTGATACCCATTTCCCTCCATATATCCATCGCGTTGAGCAGTTGCGCCAATCACAGAGGCGATGTCGCGTGCCACACTAGGTTTCTCGGCTATACAAACTATCATCTTGTTTTATCGAATTACGACTACAAAGTTAGGAATTTTATTTATAATATGGTGCCAGCTTGATGGGCTAACTGTATTTGAGGCATTGGCAAAAAGCATTTTTTAGCGAAGAAAAAAACTAAAAGACAAGGCAGAAACGAGGGTGAACTGATAAAAGAATGCTAACTTTGTGGGTGCATAATATGTTGAACCCCTAAAAACAACCATGCAAATGAACTTTCTAGAATTGACAAAAGAACGCTATTCAACACGCGCCTTCAGTGCGCAAGCGGTGGAAGAAGAAAAGATAAACTATCTTTTGGAATGTGCAAGACGTGCTCCCTCGGCTTGCAACAAACAACCATGGCACTTCGTTGTGGCAGAAACAGCAGAAGCCCGAAACAAAGTGCAGCAATGTTATAACCGCGATTGGATAAAACAAGCCCCACTATACATTATTATATATGCGGCAAACGAACAAGCCTGGAGGCGTGAAGAGGATGAAAAAAACCACGCCGACATCGATGCGGCCATTGCCACAGAGCACATTTGTCTGGCTGCATCGGCCTTAGAACTAGGCAGTTGCTGGGTGTGTAACTTTGATGTGAAGGCTCTGCAAGCAGCATTCCCCCTCGGTGAACAATGGCATCCCGTGGCCATCTTGCCAATTGGCTACCCAGCAAACACACCTAACAAACCATCACCACGCAAAGAAATGAGCCAAATAACGTCTCGTTTCTAACCTTGAACAGCCATCCAAAAACATCCCTAAAACACTAAAAAGCGCGATTAAAAGCCTTGAAATGTTTAATAGTCGCGCTTTTTTACAAATTTAAACAGAGTATCAAAAAGACAATTGACATACGCAAACAATAAATTCGTGTTATCTTGTTAAAGGCATTTTCGTTACTATTTGCAACATATTTTACATTTGCAATATATTTCATTACAAAATCATTAAACCCATCGCCCTTTGTTAGCGAAAAATAACTACAAAAAAATTTGGCGGGGAAAGCAAAAAAAACTATCTTCGCACCATCAACTACCTGATGACAATTAAAGCGCGTTCTAAAAACCTCCCCTAATGGATAAAAGGCTTGAACCTAGCAACACCTTGCTAACTTCCTGATGAAAAATGACTAACAAAACAACAGAAAGGAAAAGCAAAAGAAGCCAAGCAAAAGCCCAGCACCATGAAGGGCTAGAAAAGAACAATGATTTCTGCACCGCAGAAGCATTTCAGCGCACGCCACAGATTAGTCTATATAACTAAAAACATAAACAGATATGAAGAAGTACAATTTCAATGCCGGTCCCTCAATCCTACCTAGAGAAGTTATCGAGAACACGGCGAAGCAAGTTTTAGACTTTAATGGTTCTGGACTTTCTCTGATGGAGATTAGCCACAGAGCAAAGGATTTTCAACCTGTTCTTGATGAGGCCGTTGCCTTAATCAAAGAATTGCTCAACGTTCCCGAAGGATATTCTGTTATTTTCCTCGGTGGCGGTGCTTCGTTACAGTTCACCCAAGTGCCTTGCAACTTCCTTATTAAGAAGGCTGCTTATCTCAATACTGGTGTTTGGGCTAAAAAATCAATGAAAGAAGCTAAGCTTTATGGCGAAGTTGTGGAAGTAGCAACATCGGCTGATGCTAACTTTACTTACATTCCTAAGGTGTTTGACATCCCCACAGATGCCGACTACCTACACGTTACAACCAATAACACTATCTACGGAACTGAAATCCGCAAAGAAATAGACTCACCCATCCCACTTATTGGTGACATGTCGTCAGACATTTTCAGCCGCCCCGTTGACGTATCTAAATACGATTGTATCTACGCTGGTGCGCAAAAGAACTTGGCTATGGCTGGTGTTACCGTTATCATCGTGAAAGATGAGAAGCTGGGTCGCGCTCCTCGCCAAATCCCAACCATGCTCGACTATCGCACACATGTTGACAAGGGTTCGATGTTTAACACGCCGCCCGTTGTTCCTATCTACTGTGCACTCGAAACACTTCGCTGGATTAAGAAGTCGGGTGGCGTTGAAGCAATGGACAAAAAGGCTATCGAAAGAGCGAAGATTATCTATGATGAAATCGACCGCAACCGCTTATTCCGTGGCACCGTTAAGGAAGAAGACCGCTCATTGATGAACATCTGCTTCGTTATGAACGAAGACTTCGCCGAACTGGAGAAGCCTTTCATGGAGTTTGCAACCCAAAAGGGTATGGTGGGCATCAAGGGTCACCGCGATGTTGGTGGCTTCCGTGCTAGCTGCTATAACGCTATGAGCATCGAAGGCGCTGAAGCATTTGCTGCTTGCATGAAAGAGTTCGAAGCAAAACTCTAAGCTACATATAGATTTTCGTATTCAATTAGGTGGGTCTGGGGTCGCAGTCAGACCTAGACCCACACTTTTTTACCTAACTAAATAACTGTTTTCCTTATGAGGGTACTTGTTGCTACCGAGAAACCTTTTGCCGCCAACGCGGTTAAAGCCATTAAAGAAGAAATTGAAAAAGCAGGACACGAACTTGTTTTGCTAGAAAAATATACAGAACTTGCTCAATTGCTCGACGCAGTGAAAGATGTTGAAGCCATGATTGTGCGCTCCGACAAAATTACTCCCGAGATTATGGACGCTGCTCCTAAATTGAAAGTTATCGTTAGAGCTGGTGCTGGCTACGACTCAATCGACACTGCTTATGCCAAAGAGAAAGGTATTATCGTAGAAAACACTCCTGGACAAAACGCTAACGCTGTTGCTGAGCTTGTTCTTGGTTTGCTTGTTTATGCCGTTAGAGCTTTTTATAATGGCAAGTCGGGTTCAGAACTCATCGGTAAGAAACTGGGGTTGCTGGCTTTTGGAAATGTTGGACGCAACGTGGCTCGCATCGCCAAAGGCTTCGGAATGGACGTTTACGCTTACGATGCTTTCTGCCCTGCCAACGTTATCGAAGAGGCTGGCGTGCACGCTGTGGCTAGCCAAGAAGCTCTGTTCGAGCAATGCAACATCGTGAGCTTGCACATCCCCGCAACTCCCGAAACAAAACAAAGCATCAACTACGCACTCGTAAATCGCTTACCTAAAGGTGGTATCCTAGTAAACACCGCTCGTAAGGAGGTTATTAATGAGCCCGAGCTGCTCAAATTGATGACTGAACGCGAAGATTTGAAGTTTGTTACCGACATCAAACCCGACGCTGATGCCGACTTTGCTAAGCTGGAAGGAAGATATTTCAGCACACCTAAGAAGATGGGTGCACAAACAGCAGAGGCTAACTTCAATGCTGGACTGGCTGCAGCCAAGCAGATTAATGCATACTTCGCTGATGGATGCACCAAGTTCCAAGTAAACAAATAATACACGAACTATGGCAACGATAAGACCATTTAAAGGTATCCGCCCCCCAAAAGACTTGGTTGAGAAGGTGGAATCGCGTCCCTACGACGTACTTAGCTCTGAAGAGGCTCGCGTAGAAGCTGGCGATAACGAAATGAGCTTGTATCATATCATTAAACCAGAAATTGATTTCTCACCCGAAACCTCGGAATACGACCCCAAAGTTTACGAGCAAGCAGCCAACAACTTCAAAAAATTCCAAGATAAGGGATGGCTGGTGCAAGACGAAAAACCCTCGTATTACATTTACGCACAAACCATGAACGGCAAAACGCAGTATGGTTTGGTGGTGGGTGCATTCGTTGACGACTATCTCAACGGAACGATTAAGAAGCACGAACTGACTCGTAAGGACAAGGAAGAAGACCGCATGAAGCATGTTCGCGTGAACGACGCCAACATTGAACCTGTATTCTTTGCCTATCCTGATAATAAGGTTCTCGACGAACTCATCAACAAATACGTTAAGAACCACGCTCCCGAATACGATTTTATTGCACCTATCGACGGCTTCGGACACCAATTCTGGGTTATCAGCGATGCTAACGACATCGACGTTATCACAAAAGAATTCGCCAAGATGCCCGCTCTTTACATCGCCGACGGACACCATCGTTCGGCAGCTGCCGCTCTTGTTGGCGCAGAAAAGGCTAAGAACAACTCTAATCATAAGGGTGACGAGGAGTATAATTACTTCATGGCTGTGTGTTTCCAAGCATCACAACTCACCATCTTAGACTATAACCGCGTGGTGAAAGACCTTAACGGACTTACTTCTGCTCAATTCTTGGAGAAGCTGGAACAAAACTTTGATGTTAAAAAGATGGGTAAAGAAATGTATCATCCCACGGGATTGCACAATTTCTCACTCTATCTTGACGGAGAATGGTACAGCCTCACGGCAAAGAAAGGCACGTATAACGATGCCGACCCCATTGGCGTGCTCGACGTTGATATTTCTAGCCGGCTTATACTCGATGAGATTTTGGGCATCAAAGACCTTCGTACCGACAAGCGCATCGACTTCGTGGGTGGCATTCGTGGTCTAAACGAACTGAAAGAACGCGTTGATAGTGGCGAAATGAAGATGGCTTTGGCACTATATCCTGTATCGATGCAACAGATTATGGACATCGCCGACAGCGGTAAGATTATGCCACCAAAGGCTACTTGGTTCGAACCTAAACTGCGCTCGGGCCTTGTTATACATAAACTTAGCGACTAACACACCTACACTTTATGGCCGTGGACAAGCTTTTGCGTGCGCTATTAAGCGCAGAAAGCTGTCCACGGCTTGTTTTGCTCTATACCTAAAGACAAATTCACACATAAACACATTGCTTTTATATCCAATAACCTGAAAAAATAGTATTAATTGAACTTTTTAAGATTACTGAAACACCAAGAAATACTAGAAACGCCGAATACACCTAGAAACACAAGTTTTCCCCTATAACTCATCAACACTCCAAACAAACTATCAACTTTCTTCGCCTTATCATTCTTTTTGTATTAACTTTGCAAGGTGCCCTTTATATTTCTGCATGGGCATGCTGCAACACATAAAAAGGATGAACGACGAATACAAAACCATCGACAATATAGGACAAGGGGTTTACACCGAGAAGCGAAGTAAGTTTTTGGCCTATGCACATCCCGTGAACTCGATTGAGCAAATAAAAGACCTGCTGGCCAACTATCGTAAACAACATTACGATGCTCGGCACGTGTGCTATGCCTACATGCTTGGCCCTGAGCGACTGGATTTCAGAGCCAACGACGATGGCGAACCTAGCAGCACGGCTGGCAAGCCCATACTCGGACAAATTAACAGTCGCGAACTAACCAACATACTCGTGGTGGTGGTGCGCTATTATGGTGGCGTAAACCTTGGTACGGGCGGGCTTATCGTTGCTTATCGCACAGCTGCTGCACTAGCCATCGACAACACACCTGCGGTAAGTAAGCTGATAGAAGAAATCGTTACTTTCTCCTTTCCCTATGTGATGATGAACAGTGTGATGCGTGTTGTAAAGGAGTCGGACGCTCAAATTGTGTCTACCGACTTCGAAAACACCTGCGAAATAAAGTTGAGCATTGTGCGTTCAAAGGCTGAAGAGCTTCGCAACCGACTTAAAAAATTGTCTTTTCAATAGCCTTTTCAACGTCGCAGCAAACTAAGAGACAGCGATTTTCACCATTTCAAACAAACATCTTCAATCATACAATAATACAATATCGCCTAAGCCCACACGCAAAAGAGGCTACATTCTTAAACAATATTACATCCGCAAAGGCTGTTTTTACGTATATTTTGACTAATTTTGCACGAAAACATTAATAGGAAATGAAAAAAACAATGATGATAGCCACTCTTTTGGCTACCATGTTGCTAGCGGGCGCAACCCAACTCCGTGCTGCCTCGCTTCATAGCAAACGAGAATTCAGGGGAGCATGGATACAAACAGTGAACGGACAGTTCACAGGAATGAGCACTGCAGCCATGCAACAAACTCTCAAACAACAACTCGACGAGCTACAACGCGATGGTGTTAACGCCATTATCTTTCAGGTACGACCAGAGTGTGATGCCTTTTACGAAAGCAAGATTGAGCCTTGGAGCCGATTCTTGACTGGCGTTCAGGGCCAAGCACCCCTACCCTATTGGGACCCACTCAAATGGATGATTGCCCAATGTCATCGCCGAGGCATGGAACTTCATGCATGGATAAATCCCTATCGGGCCAAAACTGCTGGTACAAAGGCATTGGCTCGCAACCACGTGGCTGCGCTCTATCCCAACAGAACCTTTGCATACAACGGACAATTAATTCTCAATCCCGGTTTGCCTGAGAACCGCGAACACATCTGTCGTGTGGTAGACGATATCGTAACGCGTTATGATGTTGACGGTATTCATATAGACGACTATTTTTATCCTTACCCTGCCGCTGGACAAACAATTGCCGACGACCAGGAATTTAGACGCTATGGCGGCGGATTTGCCAACAAAAACGACTGGCGAAGAAACAATGTGAGCGCCTTTGTACAGCAACTAGGACAAACAATCAAAGATAGAAAACCTTGGGTTAAGTTCGGTGTGTCGCCGTTTGGCATCTACCGTAACAAAAAGTCCGACCCTGTTAACGGCAGCGCAACAAGTGGGTTACAAAACTACGACGACCTTTACGCCGACGTTCTCTTATGGGTAAACAAAGGATGGGTTGACTATTGCGTGCCACAACTGTATTGGAAGATTGGCCATCCAGCTGCCGACTACCAAACACTGGCCATCTGGTGGAATAAATATGCTGGCAACCGACCACTCTACATTGGAGAAAGTGTGGAGAAAACGGTTAAAGAACCCGACCTCAAGAACCCTGCCACCAACCAGATGGAGGCTAAATTTAAGTTGCGCAGAATGCTACCCAACGTGCAAGGTGCTGTGCTTTGGTATGCTAAAGCTGTGGCCGACAACATGGGAAGCTACGGAACTGCACTCCGAACTTACTATTGGAAGACGCCAGCTCTGCAACCGCTTATGCCTTTTATCGACCACAAACGCCCCAAAAAACCTAAACACCTTGAGGCTGTATGGACAGAAGATGGGCTTGTTCTGTTCTGGGAAGAACCCAAAGGCAAACGCTGGGGCGACTTCGCACAAAAGTATGTGGTGTATCGCTTTGCTCCTGGAGAGGATATCGACATTGAGAATCCTGCTAAGATAGTGGCTATCACTCACGACAAATGGATTAAATTGCCCTACAACAAAGGCGAAGTGAAATACACTTACGTGGTTACGGCCCTAGACAGAATGAGCAACGAGAGCCGTAAGGCTAAAAAGAAGGTGTTGTTGTAGGCTTGTTGGGCCGCAAATGCCTTTTGCACACCACTATTCTCCCCCTGCTGCGCTGTTGCGTTCACAGGTTGAGCGCCTCAGCACACAAACACCTCTAGTCTTAATCGTGGTGCAACAAACAAACAACGTCTGAGATTTTTCTCTACATACACGCTTTTTGCGGGCCATATAGGCTGCTCGAAAATGGCTCATTGCCTTTACGAAGAACTTATGTGGCCCGCATTGTGTATCGAGAGTTAATTCACTGACTGGCTAACAAGTTCACCTTTTAACCACAATCAAAGTTCTATCTTACGCAAAATAAAGTGCAAACAAAGTTTTTTCTGCTAAGAAAACACGCAAAAGCCTCCACGAACACAACCGCCTTCAACCAAGAAAGCAAATCACAACCATGAGTTTATCTCACAACCATTATCCTTTTTACGCCTCCTTCGCCTACTGTTTTCGTTGGTGTTCTTCTCCTCCTTTTACATTTTATTTTCCTCCACCCTACTTTTTCAGGCTTTCCCCCCTTTCATCTTCCACTTTTTTGGGTATATTTGCATTAGATTTAAAACACGAACACAATGGAAATAACCTCTGCGGTGCGCCCATTAGAAACTTTCACCCCTACTCGTGCTGCCGGTCAGCGCGATGTTTTATCGTTAGCTCTCGAGCCAATGCCCCATTTACAAGTAGCATTTGTGGGGGTTGGCGCACGCGGACAGGTGGCCGTAACCCGTTGGTGCCACATCCCAGGGGTGCACATTGCTGCCGTATGCGATGTATCGAAACAAGCGGCCGAAGAGGCTGCACAGCACGTTGAACAACTGGGTAAGCCTCGTCCGGTTGTATATTGGGGCGAAATGGCCTACCGCCAACTATGCCAACAGCAAGGTCTTAACCTCGTGTACGTGTGCACCGACTGGCTTTCGCATGTGCCAATTGCCACTTATGCCATGCAATGCGGCAAATGTGTGGCTGTGGAAGTACCGGCAGCACTCACGCTAAAAGACATTTGGCAGCTTGTGGATACAGCCGAACAAACGCAACAACATTGTATGATGTTGGAGAATGCAGTATACGACCACTTTGAAATGGCTGTGCAACAAATGGCCCACGAAGGACTTTTTGGCGAACTGGTGCATGTGGAGGGTGGCTATGCGCATCCCATTGGCAACCGCTGGACAGCGTGGAGAATGGAGTACAACCGCCTAAATTGTGGTGATGTATATCCCACTCATAGCATCGGACCCGCCTGCCAACTGCTCGATATACATCGAACCGATCGCCTACACTATCTCACAGCCATGCATACCAATGCTTTTTTGGGCAAGCAGGTGTATCAAGAAGTAATGGGAGAGCCTTGCAATAGCTTTGCCAACGGCGACCAAACCTCTACCATGATACGCACCGTGAAGGGCAAAACCATCCTTATTCAGCACAATGTGATGACCCCGCGCCCCTATAATCGCATGTTTCAGGCTGTTGGTACGCAGGGATATGCTGCTAAATACCCCATTCCCGAAATGCTAATTAGCCCCGAAGCAGCCGCCAAACGGGGTCTTGAGATCGACAATAACAACACGCCTCTTACCGATTTGCAAATCGAAACCTTACTCAATCAATATGCCCCGCCCTTCTCGTCCGAAGCCCTTAGTACGGCTAAACAACTCGACTCGCGCGGTGGGATGTCTTACTTTATGGACTTACGCCTAGCTCAATGCCTACAACAAGGCTTGCCCCTAGACATGGATGTGTACGATTTGGCCGAGTGGTGTTGCATTGCCGAACTCTCAAAACTATCTATCGAGCATGGGTCGATGCCCGTAATGATACCCGACTTCACACGCCGCAATGTCTTGCGGTAACCCAATGGGCGAAGTTCCCTCTTGCTCACGGCCGAACATCATCCCCTTTCCGCCTACCCAACCCCACCCATAATCCCTTAAATCCTACATAGAGGCCGTTTGGGCTTTTAATGTTTTATAAATTGAGCGGAGTTTGTTATCTTCGTAATGCCAACAACAAGATAAACATTCCACCATATACGAAGTGCAGAACAAGTAACCCCGCTGGCTTATAATCTAACGGAAGCCCAACAAATTTCAAAACATCAACTCACAAGCTCATCAACTTACCAACCCAGCAACTTACCAACCCATCAACACAAAACTTAAAATTATTGCTTTTATTTTACAAACTCTCTTGATTTTTCGCTCCGTTCTAGCGAAAATCTGGGTTAAAAAGCAGCTAAATAGCCACTATTTCTAGTCTTTCGTGTCTTTTATTTTGTCTATTTTTAAGAATAAAACCACTTTTAGTACCATTTTACCTTTCTAGTTTGGTTAACTGCTCGTATTTTTTCAAGCCCAATTAGCTGCTTTTAACCCCTAAAATCCCACTTTTTAACGACTATTTCGCCCTTTTCAGCCATGTTTTTAATGAATCATAAAGGTTAAATTTATACCATCGCGGTGCATATTTATGCTTTTCACCTCACATTTAGCAGCATCTAGTACTGCATTTAGCACCATTTTACCTTGCGTTTAGCATCAAAACGCACTGCATTTAGCACCAAAACGCACTGCGTTTAGCGGCATATTGCACTACATTTAGCACCAAAACACACTTCATATTGCTGCAATAGCCCCAAAACGGGTGCTAGTAGCGTCCAGTTTAAATAAATATTCATTCCCTCTTCATGTACAACTAACCTCTATTTGCATCAAAACAAACCTCCGCGAGAATCGATTTTTTGCGACAAGGTGGGCGGTTGGTGGATAAAATGGGCACTCACAATGTTAAATTTCCTGCTGAAAATATTACAACGACTAACGACTTAATGGGTGAACAGGTTAACAAGAGGACAAGAGGATAAGTGAACGAGTTAATCGTTCATTTCTCGTTTCTCTAAAAGTGCGTTTTCTCACCATGACAATGTTCGAGCAAACTCAACATTGTTCATTTGGCTTAACGAAAACGTTCATCTTTCATGTTTTTACATCCATTTTGACATAAGAACATAAGAAACATAAAAAAGTCCATCTTCTTTTTCCTCATTATGTGCCACCGAAAAGATGCTTTCAACTTGTAAAGAATGTATTGAAAGAACTCCCTCCAGGTTACCTTTTAAGGCATGGACATGTTTTGCCACAGACGAATGGGCAGAACTTGAGATTTCATCAAATCTTTGTCCAGTACAATCTATTTATTGCGCATCCCTGTTTCT